>CAIWXP010000068.1 GCA_903916665.1 Candidatus Iainarchaeum sp.
ATTTTGAAATAAAGCATCAACTAAAATAGAATGACCACCAGTAATAATTAAATCATCAATCATTTCATTTCTTCTTGGTAATACATACATACAATTTTTCCAATTTGTTGGATCATTTATAAATGATCTTTTTCCAGTATATTCAACTTGTTTATATCCATCACATAATGTTTTTACCCACGTTCCTTTACAAACATCTTGGACGGGAATGTAAATGTCTTGACTATTTTCACCTAAACACAATATTTTGGTATTTTCATTATAACAGGGAACTTGACCAATTGATGTTTGGATTTCCCATAATTGATTATCAGGTGAACCTCCCCAAATACTAGATGCATATAAACCTAATCCTTGAGGTATTAATTGTTGTGTTTGATCATAAGATAATGAACTTCCACCAAGACTATTATAAGAAACATACCGATTATAATTTACTGTATCTGGTAATACAATTGTTTGAATTAAATTTAATGTGGAACACGAATAATTTACAATACCATTATGAGCTCCTCCTCCGTAGTCAATATTAGATTGAATCCATAAATTTGACCCATTAGAATATAAACCACATGTAGAACCCCGATAACCGTTTACAGTACCCTGTATAGTTAACGAATTAATATTAAAACATCTAACTGGTGTGTCATTGAATTGTGGAATCCACAAACTAGTTCCATCTGAAAAAATAGGTCCTGCAGGATTAGCGCCAGTAGGTAAGGCTGATGTGCTTAAAATTATTAAAGATCCTGTATGATTACTCAATTGATTAATATTACATTGATATATTGAACTGTTACCACCAGTAATAATACCATTTGTGATCCAAGCATAATTTGAATCTATTGTCATAGCAAAAGTAGCTTGTGTAGGAGGTATAGTTAAAGCTGTTTGTACAGTTGGACTAGAACAACTAAAAATACATACACTAGTGGAACTTGCTAACCAAACAAATGTCCCATTTGATGAAACAAAAGATACACTATTACTAAATGTTCCGTAACTAGGTGATATATTTATTTGTGTAGCAACTCCTGTAGAACAATTAATTTGTGTAAAATAAGTTGCATTCTTATTTGATACCCAAACATTTGTTCCATCTGAACAAATAGCACCTGGATTAGTAACTGATATTTGTCTAACAATTTGTCCTTGTATATTTGATGAATATGAAGTTGAATTATACAATTGTGTAATGTTATTAGATAGATCCCTACTTACCCAAACATAACTTAAATCACACGAAACATTATATGGACGATCACCTATAATAATTGTTTGTTTTAAATATGGAACAAAACTATTTGACATTTATATATAGCGCTTTTAAAAAAAGCGCGCAAAATCAGCGTTATTATTTTTATTGATTTTGCTAAATAATTTTGTGATTGATACTAATTTTAGATCAGTCACAAATTAATTTGCTAATATGGTTTTGCTAATTGGGTTGCTAATGAGTTGTTAATTGTTTGTTAATTGTTTGTTAGGGTTTTGCGCGCTTTCAAAATCACATTCTAAATATCCTTCTTTAGATTGACTTTCACTCATAATACCATTAGCCCATACACCATAACGTTTAGTATCATCATCACCATTTTGATCTAATACAAAATGATAAACAGTATATAGTTCATTATTAGTAATTTGAATAAAATCTTTAGATACTGCAGCTAAAAGTAAATATCTATCATCTATTACAAATGTTTTATTATTAAAATATTTTAATTGTTTTTTAATTACATCTTCATCTGTAGGTAATTTATCAACTAAAATAGAATGACCACCAGTAATAATTAAATCATCAATCATTTCATTTCTTCTTGGTAATACATACATACAATTTTTCCAATTTGTTGGATCATTTACAAATGATCTTTTTCCAGTATATTCAACTTGTTTATAACCATCTAATAATGTTTTTACCCACGTTCCTTTACAAACATCTTGGACAGGAATGTAAATGTCTTGACTATTCTCTCCTAAACATAATATTTTGGTATTTTCATTATAACAGGGAACTTGACCAATTGATGTTTGGATTTCCCATAATTGATTATCAGGTGAACCTCCCCAAATACTAGATGCATATAA
>CAIWXP010000069.1 GCA_903916665.1 Candidatus Iainarchaeum sp.
CTGATTTTCCTTATTTTGCAATAGTGGCTCTAAAAGAGTTATTGCACTTTGCAGATTACTAAGAGCTTTATAATAATTGTCAATAAGAAAATAACACGTTTCAACAACATCACCAGATTTTATCGTGGAGTCAGTAAAAACACCCCATCCAAAACATTCTTTACCCCACTTTAGATATAAGTTACTTTGACTTTTTATTTCCGTTATTTTCATTAGAGTAGAGTTTTCTTCTCTTTCGTCGGATTGAAATAATTTTTATCAATATATTCCCATTTTTTTAAAGGACATGGGTTAAAATTATTTGTAAATATTTTTTTACCTATTGGACAATTACATTCAGAGCAATATGGAATTAAAAACATTTTTTTTGATGAACAATCATCACATATTTTCCCACGAAATTCTGCTAATATCCTTTGTGATTCGGTTGGATTATTAGCAATCAACCAAGCTTCTATAATATCTTTTACAATCATATATTTAATTATTAATTACTTTTTAATTTTATACACAACAATATCCGGCACCTGGACATGAACTTACAGGACCTACAAAACAAGCTAACTGAGCAAATTTACATAGAGACGTTGGATAACAGCATGTGGATCCTTTAGCGCAAATGCTCTGAGAACATGGAACTGAACAGGTTTCATTATGCTCAATTGCAACATATGATGATTCTGAATCATCAGACTTAGTTAAAAATAAATGTACATTTTCTACTGTTATTTCCCATCCTCCAAAAAATTGTCTTGTTGTAACCACGGATGCAATTTCTTTTAATGTTGATACCATTTCAGAATCACAAGAACTAATTAATATTATATTGTCACCTATTTTTATACCGTTAATCTCATTATCAATATCTAAGTATTTAAACATAACAGCTTCATTCCTAACTATTAGATAACTGGAAGTCAAAGTGTCCGACCATGATGTTCCATCTGTAAATGTAATAGTAATATAGTCAACTAATTTATCAACTCTCCATTTATTCACAACTGCATTTGTTGAACATGTAGTTCCTGACATAAATTCTTCATAAGTAACTGAATATTCATATAATATATTTTCAGAATTGTTTATATTTGGAATATTAATCGTTTTTAGTAAATCACCAATTTGCAAATCTAATGCAGATTTAAATGTGCCATCCGCCATTTCAACTAAATCAGTATCCAATAATTTAGGTACGTTTATACCACCATCTGATGTTATATACTTGTTTCTATCGGTGTATGTTAATTCATACGTATTCACATCGAATGTTGAATTTTCATCAATATTTCTACTAGATATTCTAGTATATTGTCCTAGTGTAATACTTATCAAATCCGGTGGAAATAACATATTAAAACTTCTAATTACTTGCATGTGATTTTGATAAATTTTAGTCGAATTATAATGGAATTCAACTAAATGGTAGTCTGTTGTCACATTTTGTAAAACTATATCCAATTCTGACTGATTTGACACCTTAAATAATTTTGGATAATTACTTTTATCATAATCTGGATAAACAGCTTTCAGTATAAAGTTTGGCTGATTTCCATTATCTCTTATTATTGTTATGTTATTTACTAATACACCATTTTCATCCATATATGCAAATTGTGCACCAAAAGTTTCATTTTTAATTAAATTTAAAAAATTAACTTTGCTTTTACAATATTCTTCATCTACAATTGCTGTTAAATCGTATGCACTCCTAATGATTAAATGGTCTACAGTATCTTCGACGTATGGAATTGTTTTTCCTTCTGAAACAGGAAAATATTCGTATAAGATATTTAATGATACACACAAGTCTTTCAGTTCATGGCTTAATAACTCTAGTGCTCCAATATATGAAACCTTTATAAAATTATTAGCTGTAATAAAAGTAGTAAGATCAGTCAAATTAAAAGTACTATCATAGTCTTCAATAGGATATCTATCCATGCCTAAATTTGTATTAATCTCAATTGGCACTAATGCGCCAGCAGAATTATACATAAAATCTGTCCCTAGTAGTAGTGCTCTCATGGTTATGAATTTTCTTTTA
>CAIWXP010000070.1 GCA_903916665.1 Candidatus Iainarchaeum sp.
ATAAAATTTATTAAAAAAGATATTAACAAATTAAACAAAATTAATAAATATGATACTACCATTTCATGTTTAGGTTTTTGTTGGTTTAATAATTGGAAGAAAACATTTTATAAAATTAAAATGCTAACTAAAAAAGATGGTATAATAATTATAATCGAAGAAAACGGAACAAAAGAAATTGATAATAATATCACTGTAAAAAATAGGCAATTAAAAACTTTATCTAAATTAGAAAACAATGTTAAAGTTAAAGATATTATTAATTATGCAAAGAAATTAAAATTAGTTTTAATTAAAAAAACAAAACCAATAAATATTGATGGCAAACACTCTATGATCGGATTGGTTTTCAAAAGAAAATAACTATTTCTTCTGCACCGTAAAACCATTTGGAATATCACTAACTACATAGCCTATTGCATCTAGTTCTTTTCTTAACTTATCACTGGTTGCAAAGTCTTTTGTTTTTCTTGCGTTGTATCTATCCCAAAGTTTTTGTTCTAATTCTACTGGTATTTTATCATCAAATGTAAATAAACCAAAAATAGAATCTATGTCTTTGAAATAATCAATCAATTCATCTGCAGATTTTTTATTTATTAAACCCTGTGAAACCAATGAATTTGCGTAAGAAACATAGTCATAAACATGGGTTAAAGCTAAAGAAGAATTAAAATTATCATCCAAAGCAATTTTAATATTTTTAATTACTTCTTCTGACTTTTTAATAATTTCATCATTTTTTTCATCCAAATATTGAGTCTCAGAATAATAATTTGTTAATCTACTTAACAACAAATTAATATCCAATAAACTTTTTTGCATCACATTCAAAGAATCAAAAGTAAAATTTAATTGATTCTTATAATGACTTGATAAATATAATAATTTCAAAGATAAAGGAGAATAATTTTGTTTTTCCAAATCTCTCAAAGTATAAAAGTTACTTAAACTTTTAGACATTTTTTGATTGTTAACTAACAAATGTTTTGCATGCACCCAAAATCTAGAAAATTGCACACCCGAATAGGCCTCACTCTGTGCAATTTCATTATCGTGATGTGGAAACGCCAAATCCTCTCCACCAGAATGTATATCTAAAGTATTACCCAATAATGATGTAGCCATCACAGAACATTCAATGTGCCAACCAGGCCTTCCTTTACCTAATTTAGTATCCCAAAATACTTTCCCATCTTTTGGATTGTAGGCCTTCCATAGAACAAAATCATTTAATTGATCTTTAGTATATTCGTCACTATTATTCTTTCCTGATGCCCCTGTTTTCAAATCTCTTTTATCCAATTGAGCCAATTGACCATAATTTTTAAACTTAGCAATAGAAAAATAAACTGAACCGTCCTCACTTTTATAGGCGTAGCCTTTTCTAATTAATTCATAGATAAAATCAACAATTTTATCAACATATTCGCTTGCTCTTGGATAATAACTTGAATCTGTTAAATGTAATTTTTTACAATCATCAAAAAATGCATTGATATAAAATTCAGTATATTCTTTCAATGTTTTTTCTGGATTATTATTTAAACCTTTAATAATTTTATCTTCAACATCGGTTAAATTTCTAACATGAATTACTTTATAACCCTTGTATTTCAAATATCTTACCAACAAATCTTCAAATGCAAACGTTCTCAAATTTCCAATATGAACATAGTCATAGACAGTGGGCCCACAAGAATACATTTTCACAACTTGATCTTGAACTTTAAAGATTTCTTTTTTGTGAGTTAAGTCATTAAATATTTTTAACATGTTTATTCCTACTGTGAAATTAGAGTAAATTCTTCACAAATATATCAAAATTACCGAAACATTTATTAATAGGGTTGTTTTATAATAAATAAAGTTTTTTTCTTCGTATATAAAGGGGGAGTCACGATGGGATATAGTCATAAGAATAAAAAAGGAAATACTTACTACTTACATAACAAAGGTAGATTATTTTTCTTCTCAAAAGAACCTAAAGGTGGAATAGATTTACCTGCAGGATATGATGTAATCGAAAACAAAAAAACAGGATTACCAATGTTAAAATCAAAAGTAGCAAAGAAAAAGTAAATAACTTTTTAAATTTTGATAATGGGGCAATTGCCCTGTTTCTTTTTATTTTTAAATTTTTATA
>CAIWXP010000071.1 GCA_903916665.1 Candidatus Iainarchaeum sp.
ATATGACTATATATAAATATAGTAATATAGTAAGTAAATAATAAATGAAATTAACAAAACATAGTCAATTATTAATGTCATTTTTCCTAAAAAAAAAATGTATTGAACCATCTAATTTAACAAAAAAAACAGAAAAAATATTAACATCATTATATTATGATATTCTTGAAGCAAATAAATATATTGATTCAACTAAAAAAAAGATGGGATCTAAGTTTTATAAATTACAAACAAATGAAATACATAGTATTACACAAATACCAAAACCAACAATGTTTCCGAATGATAGTTTTCCAAAAGAAGTAAGAGAACATATTAATGATAATACAAATAATCATTTAACATATAATTTTTCTCTCTTTGATCGTTTAATTAAATTTCATTTTGTAATTGAAGATTCTAATCTTGAAATACAAATTGAAAAATATAATAAATATGTGGATATTATGTTAACCTGGATGTATATATTAAATCAATATGCATCCAAATCTTGTTCAAAAGAAATTACAGTTTATTTATATTTTACAGAATTATTAAAAAAATTACCTGATACAAATATTCAAATATTAGGAAGTAATCATGTGAATACTGCTTTTACTACAACTTGTCCAAAAGTATCTGAAATTGTTATATTTCGTAAAGAAGAATGGTTTAAAGTATTTATGCACGAAACATTTCATAATTTTGCATTAGATTTTTCTAATATGAATAATGATGAATGTACTAAAAATATTTTGAATATTTTTCCAGTAAAATCAGATGTAAATTTATATGAAGCTTATGCTGAATTTTGGGCTGAAATAATGAATGTTTGTTTTTGTAGTTTTATGGAAATGTCTCGTAATGATGATATTCATAAAAATCAACAAAATATAGATAATTTTATTGTTCATTGTGAAATATTTATTAATTTTGAAAGAACGTATAGTTTTTTTCAAATGGTAAAAGCTTTGGGTTTTATGGGACTTTCTTATAAAGATTTATATTCAATGACACCACAAAGTATTATATTGAGAGAAAATTTATATAAAGAAGATAGTAACATTTTGTCTTATTATGTTATTAAACTTGTATTATTAAATAATTATCAAGGGTTTTTGTCTTGGTGTGATACAAACAATACTTCACTTTTACAATTTAAACAAACAACACAAAATCAAAAAGATTTTTGTACATTTATTGAGAAAAATTATAAAAATAAACCATTTCTTGAAAGTGTAAAATGCACAGAAAGAATTATTAATTCTGTTAAAGTAGTAAAAGGACAAGAAAAAGTAAAAGGACAAAACAAAATATTATTAAAAAATGATCAAATTGATTTTATATTGAAAAATATGAGAATGAGTATTTGTGAGTTGGGTTAGGTTTGTCATATAATACAATAATATATTATTATGTAATGAATGTATTATTATGTAATGTATATGTGATACATTGAAATTATTGTATTACGTGTATTACGGTAATAAAATAATATATTAATAAATATTTATACACCTACCAAGTTAAATATTCCATTTGGTACAAATGATTTAATAGTAACATCATAAAGATATAATTCTGTAACCCCAAGTTTATTTAACTCCACATTAAAAAATTCAAAATAATCAACATATATTTTTGTAATTTTATTATTATTTGGATTTGTACCACCATTAGATACATATAAAACACCTGATGCATCAAATGACAATCCATTTGGACTATATACGCAGGTATTCATATAAGGTTGTATAGAAGACAAATATGGTGTAATTGAAATTTTACTAATTGTATTTGATTTAGCATCACAAGTATATATGTAACCATCATTTTTATTTGTAATAAATGTTGGAGGATATGTTAAATTTGTTGATGCTACATAAATTGAATATTGATTAGTTATTAATATTGGTCCTATTGTTAAATTAATAGCTGATATTTGATTTGGTAATAATTGTCCCAAAGTATTAGTAAATTGTCCTTGTCCTATATATAAATAAGTATTTCCAATAATAAATGGACTTAATGAATGAACAGTGGTTGATAAAGAATTACATACAAATCCTGGAACATATTGTCCTACTGTTATAGACAAAGGATTATATAATGTACCTGCAGGTAATGATAATACTGTAATATTAGAAGAGTCAGCTATAATAGTATTTGTAGATACATCATATATAAGTGGTATTTGTGTAATAATATAAGTTGGACTTATTCCACTTAATAAATATATTATATTTGAACAAGAATCAATAGTCATACTAATTGGATTTGATATTGAAGGATAAAAATTATTATTTACAATAATTTGTCCATTAGAATATTGTATTTGACTTATTGATGCTACAACTGGAATTTGAAGATCATTTGGATTAACTGAAATGCCTGTTGTTGTTGACACAGCTATTGCTGTAGCTAAAGCTGCAGTATTTGTTGCTACTGAATTATGTGTATTCAAAATATAAAAATTATTACTTGAATCATTTACTATATTTGTTGGACCTAAAAGACCTGATGATGATGGTACAAAATTATTATAAAGAGGATAAATATCTCCAACATCATTATAATTTACATTTACTAATGAAATAGTATTATTTTGTAAAGGAAAATAAAATTGTGATAACAAATTATTATATAAAATACCAGTTGGATATGTAGAACCTGGTGTTTGTTTTGCAGTAACAATTATATCATTATTTACCATTTGTTTTGATACAATTTGTCCAGTGATTAATGTTAAAACATAAGTATGTGTTGGATCAGGTAATATTATCGGATTTATAAAATGAATAGTAATAGAATTAGAAGTATTTATTGAAATAAATGATGGATCAACAACTGTATAATCATATACATTAAATATTGTTATTACTTGATTATTTGAAATATCATATGGATTATTAATAGTAAGTGTATCATCATATGGACCAAGAGTACAACCTGAAAAATCAAAAGATAAATAATATTTATCAATATTTTTAATACCTGACGCACAAACTAATATGGAATTGTCCATAGAATTGTATTTTATTGTTAATATATATTCAGCAAAACTAACATAATTATTATTAAAAACTACAAGTGTGTGTGTATAATATAAATATGTTATTGGATATTCTGTTCTATATAAAACTGATTTAAGATTTGGTGTATTATTATAATTATATTGGGTTATATACATGTAATCATCCGAATCAAAACATATTCCATAAACTGTAAAATCATTACTAGATAAAACATTAGGTACTGTAACAAAATTAGTTCCTACTTGAGAAGTTAAATTTATTTTAACAATTTGATTATTTGATAAATCACCACCAGTATTAAATCCAACATATAAATTTTCTCCTGCATTATCTATACTTATACAAGAGGGTTTAGTTAACGTATTTGGTCCAAAATATGACCAAATACCGTGTTGATTATCAGTTAATGTAATTTTTACAATTTGTGTCAACGTTATATCAACAATATAAAAGTTACCTAGTAAATCAAATGTCATATCAAATGCATCTGTTAATGGTTGTCCTGAATTTGTAATATGAAAAGGTTGAGGTGTAATATAACTAGGTCTTGATAAATCTACAGTATATATTTGTTGATGACCAATATTATCATTATTCAATATATATAATAAATTTGTATTTATTGGAGAAATTGCACACGCAACTTGATTATAAATAACCGAATTATTTACAATAATACTAACTGTATTATCCAATGTTAATTTATATACAAGACCGTTACCACCATTATTTACACCTAATATATAGACATTTCCTTCTGCATCAATTGTAAGATATGTCGTTGAATTAAAACCATTTTGTGTTGAATTATATAATTGAGTATTAATATAAGTGTTTGGTAACGTAACAATAGAATTAGATGGAGTATAAATACCTGTAATACTATCTACATTATAAGATTCATTAATATTTGTTAAATATAATGTACTTCCAGAAGTAGTTAAACAAGATGGATTTGTTAAAATAGATCCAGATAAATCATATATAAATTCAGATACTGTTCCATTATTTGTTATTATACTAATTTTTTTATCATTTGCATTAGATACAAATAAATCTCCTCTACTATCAAAAACAAGAGAAAATGGATTATTTAAAATTGTATTAAATGAATTATTATAAATTGATCCTTGACCAGTATTTCCGATAATATCGGTAACTATAATAATATTATTTGCACCAGAATTTGCAATATATAAATTATTTGAAGAGTCAAAAATTAAGTTTGATGGTTGGTTTAAAGTAACTCCTGTAATTGTAAATATACTTCCTACCAAAGAACTTTTATTTATTTGTACAATAGTATTTGAAGTATAATTACTTACATAAAAATTAGTAAATGTATTATCAAATGCAATTCCTGATGGATTATTTAATGAAACACCTGTGATAGCTAATATTGATCCACTTGCTCCTGGTGTTGTAATTTTAACAACTGTATTTGCACTTGAATTTGTAACATATAAATTATTTGAGGAATCATTATCAAATACCATAGCAGTAGGATTATTTAAATTTGAATTATTATAAAAAAGTGTTGCTGGATTTGTTGAACAATTGTAAATAGATCCGTCTATTACATTAGATGGATTATTAGGAATTGATTTACTATAAACTGCTGCATATAATACTGGATTAGGAGAAGTATGATCAAAAACTAATGAACTAATTTGATTACTTGAAATATCTATTGTAGTTGCAATATTATAAGAATTATCAAGTTGGTATATTAAATTATCACCATCATTATTTAATCCATTTGAATTAAGTGAATTTGTGTAATATAAATTATTGGAATTATCAAATGTTATTCCATATGGATGAGTTATAAATAAACTTAATGATGTAAAACTATGGGTAACTTGTCCATTTACTATAGAACAAATATAACCTTTGTTTCCTGATGTTGGTCCGCCAAAATTTGTTACATATAATATTTTATAATAATTATCAAATCGTAATGATACTGGTACATCTAATCCTGTAGCAAATACAGAAATCATAGAACCATCTGAAGACACTTTAATAATATTATTTTCATTTGTATTTGCAATATATAAATTACCAATATTATCAAATGTTATATCAGTTGGGCCATTTAAACCTGCAGAATATGGGACAAATATAGATCCTTGTCCAGACGTTGCATTTATTATTGTTGATTTAATAATACAATTATTACCTTGATCTGTAATATATAAATTACCAGAATTATCAAAAGCAATGCCTGTAATATAATTCATAGTAACATTACTTATATTAAATTTGGTAAGTTTGCCATTTGAATTTATTGTATATATTTGACAAATATTTACACTAACATCTAAATATGCAGTAGATACATATATAGTGGATGAGGTATCAAAGACCATACCGTTTATTCCACTAGGTGGAAGATAAACTGAAGATGAATCTATTACATTAATAGCTGTCAATGTATTAGTATATAAATTTAATGTACAAATAAAACCATAATAATTTACTACGTATAGATTTGTGAATAATGGGTCAAAATCTAAAAAACCAGGCCTTAATAATCCTAATGGTGACGCATATGGAACAAAATTATTAGAAACAATTCTACCTGTACTATTTTGTAAATTATAAGTATTAGTATAACTAGGTATTATACTTGTATTTGTATAAGTTATTGAATTTAAATAATCTAATCGGTCTCCACTTGGATCTGTTGTTACAGTATAAGACATATACTATACTTTTAGAAAAAGTATGGCAAAAACAACTTGGGAATTTGGGTAAATATGATAAATATTTATCTTGTATTAAAATATTATCATTCTCAATACAAAATTACGTAAATATTAACCGTTGGTTTTGCCATAATTTTTCCCAAAGTATTAAAATTGAAATAGATTAATATAATTTGTTATTCTGCTAAAGAACAATTCACCTGTGCTGCAGAGTTGATTTTATCATTAAATGATCGTGTCCTGACGTGTCACAGGCATGAGGTATTATCAACTGATATTAGAATCTTTACAAC
>CAIWXP010000072.1 GCA_903916665.1 Candidatus Iainarchaeum sp.
ATTTTTTCTTTTTAAAATATAGTTTTGCAATTCTTTTGAGGGATTTGATGCAATATGTTTTTCTAACATTTCAATAAATGTTACATCAGTAATAGAATCTCCCACGCCTATTGAATTTTTTAGATCGTAGTTTTTAATAAGTTTCTTTAATAGTTTTTCTTTTGCCTTTTTTGCAAACATTTTGTTATTTGGTTTTCCTGAGTATTTTTTATTAACTATTAAAGAATCACTTGCGAAACATTCATCAAAACCCAATTCTTTTGCAGCTAAACTCATTACTTCTTTAGATCCTACGGATAGGATTATTGTATAATAACCTTTTTGTTTTAAACTAGAAATTAATTTATAACTATTAGGATAGATATTTTTCTTGAATTCTGCAAAAAATATTTCTGATTCTCTTTTCATAGTTTCTTCAATGTTTCCTTTTAACCCTTCAATCCAAACAATTCCCCAATTATAACACCATTTTTCATAATTTATTATTCCTAATTTATATTTTTCCAACAATTTCATTTGTTTTTCATAATATTTTTTAGGATATAATTTTTTCTTATAAATATGGGTTAAAAAATCCATCGAAATATAGCCTTTGCTTAAAGTACCATCAAAATCAAACACAGCTATTTTTTGCATTTATTCGCCTTTTTTAAAATTACAAATATCACGAACTTCTTCCTGTATCTTTGTTATTTCGTTTTCTGTTAATCCCGTTTTTTGAATTAAAACAGGTATGGAGAAGAATAAAATATCCTTTGCTAAAACAATATTTGATAAAAATAATTTTTCTTTTAATTTATCATTAATTAATTTTACACTTGTTATGGGATATAAATTCTTTTTTTCAATCATTTCTCTTAAAGAATTTATTTTTGGATAGTTCCAAGAAGTTATTTTTAGGTTAACCCCTTTTCCATATTCTACTGCATCTTTAACACATTTGGTATTTGTGACCAACCAAGGAATATCAAATATACCCACATCTAAGAATCTTGCATAGGTATACATCGCAGGATGTAATTTTGTATTTGTTCCTAATTCATTATGATATTTACATTCAATCATATATTTTAATTTATTTTTTTTTGCAACAATATCAATTTCATGTATTATTCTTTTTCCTTTAATATAATTTCCTAATTTCGTTTCGTAACCATAGTTATCTAAAATTCGTGTAAAGTATTCTTCAAATGGAAAACCAGAAGGTCCTAAATTCATTATTGCTCTTTTTAAATCATATCTTTGAGCAATACCCTGTTCTTTTTTCAGATTTTTTAAAATAATATCTAATATTTCTTGTGTAGATATTCCGGCATAATATTTTTGTTTAACCAGTGTTACAGTTTCAGTAGTTAATTCCTTTGATGCTCCTGCGTTTAAAATAGTACGGTACATTTTGTCAGGGTTGAAGGTTTCCAACTCTCCCGAGGCTTTAGTTACTTGTTCCATAATATATTCAGGAGGGCCAATTTAAATGCTTTTTCCTTAATATATATAGTATGGGTACTTTTGGAGATAAATTAAGGTCTATTTTTGATGGCCTAAGCAACAGGCATTTTATAACCTCTGAAGTTATAGATGAGACTGCCAAAGAAATACAAAAAGCTTTGATAATGGCAGATGTTGAAATATCTTTGGTTTTTGAGTTGTCTAAAAAGATAAAAGAACTAAAAGGAGAAACAGCACCAGAAGGAATAGAAATTAAAGATTATTTAATTAAAAGAATTCACGATATACTAAGTGATTTTTTTGGTTTGGAAGCAGATTTTACAAAAATTCCAAAAAGAATTTTATTGTGCGGTTTATTTGGTTCTGGTAAAACAACAACGGCGGGAAAATTAGCTAATTATTATAAAAGAAAAAAATTAAGTGTGGGAATTATTGCTGCAGATACCTATAGAATGGCAGCCTATGAACAATTAAAACAATATGCTCATGAGTTTGATGTATTTGGCAATGTTTCTAAAAATGCAGCAGAGACTGTTAAATTAGGTTTAGAAAAATTAAAAGATAAAGATATTATTATTGTTGATAGTGCAGGACGAAATGCATTGGATGATGAATTATCACAAGAATTAAAAGATATTAAAGATGCGTTTAAACCAGACATGTCATTTTTAGTTTTGTCTGCTGATATTGGACAGATTGCATTAAAGCAAGCAAAAGAGTTTAATGAGTTGGTAGGGTTAAATGGAGTTATAATTACTAAGTTAGATGGTTCTGCAAAAGGTGGGGGGGCATTAGCAGCTTGTGCTTATTTGAAGAGCCCAGTTTATTTTGCAGGTAATGGTGAAAAGATTGAAGACCTGCAACAATTTGATAGCACAAGATATTTGGCACAAATAATGGACTATCCTGATTTGCAAAGTTTGTTGGAAAAAGTTGAAGAAGCGGAAATTAATCCAGATGATATTGATGAATTTAATTTTGATGTTTACAAAAAGCAATTGAAGATGGCTAGTAAAATGGGTGGAATAACAAAGATTGCTAAAATGTTAGGTTTTGGTAAAGCAATACCAGAAGAAGCATCAGGTTTGGCAGAAGGTAAAATGAAAGGTTTTAGTTCAATTATAGATTCAATGACCCCCTATGAAAGAAAGCACCCAGATTGTTTAAACACCTCAAGATTAAACAGAATTGCCAAAGGTTCAGGATCAAAGCTAGACGATGTACGTTTACTTATTAAACAATATAATATGATGAAAGAAACCTTTGATAAAATGAAAGGCAAAGATCCAAATGATTTAAATCAAAATGATTTACAAAAAGTTATGCAAAAACAAATGCAGAAAAAAATGAAAAGAAAATTTAAATTGAAATAAGTTTTTCTCTTTGTTCTTTAATTAATTGTTCTAATTGAGGCATAAGTATTTGTAATCTTTTTCCTAAATTTTCTTTTCCTAATACCCAAGCTAATTCATCAAAATATTTTTCTCTAACTAACACTTCAAACATTTTATTTGCAAATTCTTTTGAAATCTCAGGAAAAAAATATCTTTTTCCTGACATTGAACTTGGAGTAATTAGTTCTTTTAAACATTGTGATCTAAAATATAGATGATCCATATATTCAGAATTTCTGAATCGTCCTGTATTTTGACGTAGTGGATTGTTATAATGTTCTTGAACTAAATCAGGAGCAAAAATAGAATCAAAAAATCTTTTACCACCTCTAACTTGAATAAGATGATAAACAGTTTCAGGATCTAATTGCTGCCATTTAATTTTATGTAATGGACTAGTTACCATGGGTTTTAAAGCTTCACCTTCAAGTTTGTCAGTTCCTTTTCCCTTTCGTTTAGGTAACCTATCTACTACTTTTTTAATTGCAGCTCTAACTCTTTCAAATGCCATATATATTATTTCCAAGTAAAAGCCTATATAGGTTATGGTTTAAGGTATAAGTCAAATTAATTATTTTCTTCTTAATAGGTTTCTTAATCGTTTTAATGTGTTTTCTCTTAGTTGTTTTTGTTTTTTATAATCAGACATGTGCCGTAAATATCTAATAAAAGCAGGAGATTCTTCAGTTCTACTCATTTCATCAATTTGTTTTTGTGCCGCCTCGGCTTTTTTTGGGTCTGGTACTCTGCCAAATTCAGTAACTGCTTTATGCATTTGTCTTTCAAAAATATTTATTAGTTGTTCTTTTTTTAGATCTCCTCTATAAAAAATGTTTTCTGGATTTAACGGAAATAATGTTGCATTTTCATCAGTATATACCTGTGCATTAGGAAAAATTAATAAAGATTTTTGACCAATTAATTTTTTGTGTAATTTTGCCGGAGTCATCGCTCTAGTATCTTCTTTTGGTAATGATTTTGCATTTCCAGTTCGATCTGCTTTTTCCCAAAATAAATATCCTTGTTCAAATTCTGTTCCTTCGCTATGCGCGTCATTGTATAATTTTGTTAAAATTTCTGCTAATTCTCTATTTCTGATTCCTGGTAATTCTATTTTTGGTGCAACAGAGTTTACAATTAATCTTCTTTTTGTTTTAATACAATATTTTATGAAATTTAATAATTTTAATTCAAATTCAGGATTTAAAATAGGATAATGATATCTATCAAAACCAACCATAAATGTTGCATTTGGTGGTAACCAATTAAGATGTTGTGCTATTTCTTGTTCTGTTTGCGGAAATGTAGTTAGATTTGTATCTATTTGTACACTTTTTGCAAATCGTGATGCAAATAAAACAAATTTTTTAAAATCAGGATGTAATGTTGGTTCTCCACCAGCAATAATAATTTTTTCAACTTTTGTTTCTAAACTTAATAATGCTTTTCTAAACGCAGTTATATCTAGATCAGCAGTATGATCTGTTGTTTTAACTAATATGTTTGCTACTGAACAATGTGCGCATCGTTTATTGCATCTAGCAGTTATAAAAACTCCTAAATGAAGATCTTCTAAACCCATAATATAATAATTTAACACAAATTTATATAGTTTTGGTGTATTATCTTTAATATGTTATTAGAAATTAAAATGGCAATAGTTATTTTGGCAGGATTGATTGCAGCCTATACTGATTATAAAACAGGTTATATCTATGATTGGTTAAATTATAGTTTTATTATATTAGGTGCAGTATTAGCAATATTTTCACCAAATTTAATTTGGGCAGTTATACAATTTGTAATTGTATTTGGATTGGGATATATATTTTATAGATTTGGGAAAATAGGTGGTGGAGATATTAAATTCTTTGCTGGTTTAACTTTATATTTCCCATTCTTTAATGGCATGCCATTTTTATTGGTTGTTTTAGTGTTATCAAGTGTTCTTGCATTGATATACTATGGAATATATTATACAATTGCTTTATTAAAAAAGCCAACAAAAGATATGATTTATTTTTTTATAATTGCATTCGTAATTGCATTTTTTATGGGTTTGACCTTTGTATTATATAGTTATTGGTACTTGGGAATAATAATTTTTTTGTTGGGTTTCTTTTCTTTTACTTCTGTATTTTTGAAAAACCTAATTATGCAAAGGTTCTATAGAAAAGAAATATCAATCTCAAAATTACTTGATGATGACTTGATTGATATGAAACAGTTAAGTGAAAAATATGCAAAAGTAAAGCCAATTAGTACATTAGATATGTTTCCTTTAGATAGTAAAGCATTTAAAAAATTAAAACAATTATTGCCTAGGACTGCAAAAGTAGTAGTATATAGAAATTTGCCAATATTTGGTCCGTTTATTGCGTTGGGCATAATAGCTAGTTTTATTATTTTAACTTTTCTAAATTTGGGTTTTTTATTATAAAAATTAAAAATAATTATATAAAAAAGAAAATTAATAGTGCAATTGGCAATATTATTAATAGATAGATTAATGATTTTTTTGTATTGCCATCAATTAGCGCAACAAAGTAGCTAGATATTACTGAAAGTTCACAAAGGTAAATGTAGGTTGCGTATTTTGCATAGATTTGTAAGTTAGGATCAATGCTAACAACTCCAATTGTTTGAAAGCTAGAAAAATCAAAACCAACAATTATGCTTTGAATCCAACCTAATATCAAAGGCACCAGAATTGCAGCAGATATTAATAAAGTGTATTTTTGTATTGCTAAACTAGAATATCTTTCTCTTTCCAATTCTTGAATATGTAATATATATTGTGATATTTTATTAAAAACAAAATGCATATCTTTTCCAGATTTATACCCTACTATTAAAAGATTAATTACTCTTTCTAATAATTTACTTTTATTTCGAGTGCAAATTTCCTGTAAAGATTTTTGAACACTATATCCTTTTTTTATTTGTTTTAAAGCAATTGTAAATTCTAATGAAATATATTGATAATTTTGTTCAGATATATATTGAATTATTTTTGTTATTTCTGTTCCTTTAGGAAATAATCCTGCTTGTAATAAAATATCTTGTAGAATGCTATCAATATATTTTTGTCTATTATTTTCTTTAAACAATTCATAATAATATAAACAGAAAAAGATAATTGGTAATGAAAGAATAATTATTAATAGATAATACCATTCAATATATTCTAAAATGAATAAAGTTACGAAAGCAATAACAAATATACTATAAAATAATGTAACTTCCTTTACAAAACCATCTAAAGTTTTTGCGCTTTTATTCAAATATAATAGGAATAAATCATATTTTTCTGTTCCGAGTATATTAAATAAAACATTTTCAAACATTAAGTTACCTCAGAAAATTAGGCATCATATTGAATATAACAAATATTAAAACAACATCAATTGCAGGAAATAATAATGTAAATATTAAAATCAATTGTATTGGCGTAATTCCTAAGTCTAATATTATTCCACCAACATTAACAAAGACTAATAATAAACTAGGGAGAATTGCAGTTATTGCAATAAAAAATAAAGAAACCATTACTAATTTATTGCTATATAATTTTGTTTTTGTTGTTTGAATATTAATTAATTCTTCTGCCAATTCAAACAAAGGTCCTTTTTCTTTGAAGTTTTTTCCTGATTCGTAGATATTAAGAATTTGTGTTAATGCTCTTTTGAAATCTTGTGAATCAAATATTTCTGAATATTCTCTAAAACTTTTTTGCAGGCTAATTCCTTTATTATAGTTATCAATTATTCTTTCAAATACAATTCCCAGAAATTCATATTGTTTTGTCAATTCTTTTAAAGTATGAAGGAATTCTTGGCCTATTGATAGTTTCATATCCAAATCTATTAGAAAGAACGGTAAATCTTTTTCTATTTTTCCAATAAATGTTTTTTTTAAAACAAAAGGATAATAATAGAAAAATGCAATACTAATTAGAAATATACAAATAATAGAATAAATGCCATATTCTAAACTATTAAAATAAATAAAAGCAATGGTTCCAAAAAATAAACAGGTAATTATTGAAACAAAATACATGATTTTTTTATAACTATAAAA
>CAIWXP010000073.1 GCA_903916665.1 Candidatus Iainarchaeum sp.
ATCCTCTTAATGATAATCCTTCTTCTTCAATATAGGTTCCAAAAGCTCTAGATAGTTTTCCTGTTGGATCTGCCGCCATAGGGTATTTAATTAATCTAACCAATGGTGAATGATCATGCCATGCTTTATGAACATAAACAGTATCTGTGCTAACACTAATTATTTCAGCATTAGCTTCTTTAAATTTATCATATTGTTTTGATAAGTCATCCAATTCAGTTGGACAAACAAAAGTAAAATCTGCAGGATAAAAAAAGAATATTACCCATCGCCCTTTATAATCAGATAATTTAACTTTCTTAAATTCTTCATTATAAAATATTTCAAATTCAAAATTAGGTAATTTTTCATTAATTATCATTACAACACCTCAATAAACAATAATATAAAGATAACAGCAATATTTAAAAATAGATTGGTATTCATACTATTATGGTTCGCTTTTCAGATATCGATTTAATTAAAGAATTGAGACAAAATGCAAGAATGAGTTATGTTGACTTGGCAAAGATATTCAATGTAACGGAAACTGCAATTAGAAAAAGAGTTCATTCTTTAGAAGGTAAAGGTATAATAAAAGGCTACACCATCAATGTTGATTATAAAAAATTAGGCTATGATGTTAATGCTATTATTGGTATTGATACATTGCCTGATAAACTATTAAATTTAACAAATGAAATAAAAAATGATGAAAGTATTTGTGTTTATTCTTCTTCTGGTGACCACATGTTAATGGTTGAAAAATGTTTTAAAAACTATGAAGAATTAAGAGAATATGTAAAAAAACTTGAGCAAACAAAAGGAATAACAAAGGTTTGCCCAGCAATTATTGTTGAAAAGATAAAATAATTAATTTACATCAATTATTTTTCCATTATCTACTTTCTTGAAAATAAATCCTCCGCCACTTATACCCCCTAATTCATCAAATTTAATTTTACCAAAAGTAACAGTATCGAATTCTGATTTATGTAATATATCCATTATAGATATTCCTGTTTGCTTTGATTTTAATATGGATTCTAAAAGAATTGTTGTTGCATCATAGGCATTTGCACCAGATACCCCTACATCTTCAGAATATTCTTGATAATAATATTTTCTAAAATTTAAATCAGAATCTTTAGGATATATAAAATAAAATCCATTAAATAATTTTATATAATCTTGATTTTGCATTAAACTACCTGGTGTTTCATTGGAATACATTTGTCCTTGAGGGTAAATTTCATTAACTTGTTTTGCGAAAGACATTGTACTTTCTTCTTTATCAAATCCAAAGAATACTGCATCAGGATTTAATTGTTTAGTTTCTGAAATTAATGTTCTAAAATCAGTTGTGTGTTGCATTATTCCAAAACTTTTTAACACAGTAATATTATAATCTTTAGAATATTCATTTAATTCTTTTGCTAAAGTTTGCCAAAACGGATTATCTTCATAGAACACAACTATCTTTTTGTAGTTTAATTCATTAAAATGTTTTAACAATTCATGCATTTGAATATCATTTCTAAAATAGGTACTAAAAACTGTATTATAATCTTTTTGATATTTAATTGCAACTATAAAACCGCTAGGAGAAATCATAATAACATTATTATCAGTTGCAATTTCTGCAGCCCCTTGAAAAGTATCTAACCAAGTAGTACCAATTATACCGTCCACTTTATCAATATTAATTAACTTCTGAGTGGACAACATAGATGATTTAGCATCGGTCATCATATCCTCAACTACCAAATCAACTTTTAAATTATGTTTCTGCTCAAAATCCTTTATTGCTAAGTTAGTACCTTTTAATTCAGATTCACCATAGGTAAAACCATCCCCGCTTAAAGCCAAAGAAGCACCTATCTTAATGTTGCCACTCTCTACCAAAGTAAATAACCCTGATCTACTAAATCCAAAGATTATTAAACCTAAAAACAAAATAAAACCCAAAACTAAAATAATCAATTTAAATTTCAAATTAACACCCCATTTATTCATTAACTCTATGAATTAGGCAAAATGAGGTACAAATAGATTTGTTGTGAAAAATTAACAACATTTAAACATTCTTTGCTTTAAATTAGATTATGGTGCTATTTTATGAACCCTGAATTTTTTGAACAATTTGGATTAAATGAGAAAGAAGCAAAAATATATTTTGCTTTATTAAAAGCAAATTCTAGTTCTGCAACTCAAATTTCCTATGATACTGATATTGATAGAACATTATGCTATCACATTTTAGATAGACTATTAGAAAAAGGATTGGTTTCTGAATCCTATATTGAAGGAAAAAGAATATTTATTGCTAAGGATCCTGAAACTATTTTATCTAAACTAAAAAATGATATTGATATATTTGAAAGCAAAAAAAAAGAATTAAAAGAAATTTATAATAAAAAAAATATAAAA
>CAIWXP010000074.1 GCA_903916665.1 Candidatus Iainarchaeum sp.
TGATAATTTCTTTTTCGAAAATCAAGAAATTACAACATATAACATAAATAAAGAGTGAAATTTATGTCTTTAATAAAAGTTGCATTTTTGAATAATTTCCGTAGATTAAGTAGAACTGTATTAGTTCTTCTAGGGATAGTAATAGGTATTGCGGCATTAATAACTTTAGTTTCTGTTGTTGATGGAGTTTATCAAAATGCAGCAAATTCTTTGGGAAAAATGCAAGGAATAATGGTATTTAAAGGTGCGCAGGGTCCTACAAATAGTTTAATGGCAGTATCCTACGAAAGTAAATTAAAATCAGTTCCCGGAGTAAAGAAAGTAACACCTACTTTAATGAAAGCAATTTCAATTATTGATAAAAAACAAGGTGCTGTTTTAGATTTAACTAATATGTATGCCATTGTAGGAATAACTCCTTCTGATTTTAAATATTCTAATTTTAATTATATTGCAGACAATATGGTAAAAGGAGATCTATTAAAAGATAATGATGATCACATGGTTGTTATTCCTAAAAAATTTGCAGATGCATATAAGAAAACCATTGGTTCAAAAATTACTTTAGATGGTGTGGATTATAAAGTAAAAGGAATCTATGAGGTAGGACAGCAGGATAATAGAATTTTTGGAAGATTGGTAGATGTTAGAACTAGCTATGATATTCCTTTTGATCAAGTTAACTATTATACTGTTACTCTAAATAATCCTCAGGATGCAGATAAAGTTAGAGATTTAATAAAATTCAAATTTAAAGAATTACAAGCCTATGGTCAACAGGATACTTTGGCATTGGTTGGTTCTGTTTTAGATAATTTGAAATTGTTAGTTATTATTGTTTCTATAATTGCTGCGATTGTTGCAGGTATTGGAATTATTAATACAATGTTGATGTCTGTAATGGAAAGAACAAAAGAAATTGGTACATTAAAAGCTGTTGGTTGGACTAATGGTAATGTAATGACTATGATTATTTTGGAATCTACATTTATTGGAATAATTGGTGGAATTTTAGGTATTATTTTTGGCTATTTATTAAGTCTTGCTTTGGGAAAATTAATTGGTATTTCAACAGTTGTTACTTTGGCAACAGTAATAGAAAGTTTTATTTTTGCATTAGTTATTGGAATAATAGGTGGTGCATATCCAGCCTATGTTGCAAGTAAATTAAATCCAATTGAAGCATTAAGAAGTGAATAAAATACTTTTTTTCTTTTCAAAAAAGAAAGTAAGTTATTTATCGTAAAAAAAGAAAATCCTCATTGCACATAGTGCTATGCCATTGGCAAATATATTCGGGTTGTTAATTTATTTTTAAAATTATAATTAGTAATTAAACGTTAATCCATTTAGATAATAATTTATACATTTTAATTCTATCATCTAATTTATTTTTTCGTGCTAGAAGAACATCTAATTTATTTTTTGATATTTCTTTTTGTAATGCTAACTTTTTAACTACTTTTTCTCCAATTCCTTTATTTCTATAAACAATAGAACTTTCAATAGTTTCAATTAGCTTTTGTCTGTATTCTTTATTATTAATAAATTCTTTGATTAAATTATTCATACTTTCTTCGCCAATGTATTCAATTGGTATTTTTATTTTTTTGAAATCTTCTTTATAATCTTTGTCAAATGTTTCCTTAATTTTATGTTTCCAAAAAGTAGTTTTTAAATATTTTGTTTTTTTATTTTTCTTAATAAACTCTTCTGATTCTTTTTTTATACCATTCCAAAGTTCTATTTTTTGCATGGTTTTTGATCTTTCAGGTAGTAGTTCATCTAATTCTTTTTTTACGATGTCTTTATTTGGATAGAGTATATCTAGTTTAGGTTTACCCGTTGTTTTAATAATCCCGCCTTCTCTAAGAAAGCTTTCTAATGATACTTTCTCTTCCTGTGTGAGTTTTTTAATATCTTCGTAGTTATTTTCTAGATCTCTCATGTTTGTAAAAATGTGCATAGTATAATCAAAAAGAGTTATGCTTATAAAATATTCCTACCTTTCTTATAGTATTAGTGTACTTTAGGTGGTTTAATGGACTCAAGATTAGGTGTTTTCCCAATAATTATATTGGCAGTATTGTTTTTAATTTTAGGTATGCTTGTAGCACCGAAATATATATTTGACTCTGGAAGTAATAATAAACAATTATTTGTTGTTGGAAAAGCTGACCAAAAAGTAGTACCAGATAATGTTGTAGTTAACATAAACATAACTAATGATGCTTTAACAGCAAGTGCTGCTTTAGAGGCAAATCAAAAACAATTTGATGTTATTAAAGCCTATGTTGATGGTTTAAAAGATTATAATGGAATTAAATTAGAAACTGCTAGTTTTAGTGTTAATCCTAAATATGATTGGGATGCAAATTTACAAAAGTCAATACAAAATGGTTATACTGCAGATCATAGTTTAAGATTTAGTGTTGATGATTTTAATTCAAAGGGAAAATTATTGGTTGATTCAGTAACAGAATTTGTTAAAAATAAATCAGTAAGTATATCAAATTTAACTTTTGATGTATCTGATAGTTTAAAAGATAAAATAAAAAAATTATTAATTACTGATGCTATGAAAGATTCTTGGTCAAAAGCAAAAGCAATTGGTGATGCTGGTTTTTTTGTTTTAGATCCTAAACCAACAAAAATAAATTTAAATTATACTGATTATACTCCCTATCCTATGTATTATGAAAAATATAGTGCAATGGCACAGGATAGTGTTGCAGGTGCTGCAAATAATTCAATAGCTCCAGAAGAAGTTAATTTGAGTGTTACAATAGATACGACCTATACCTATAATTAGGTAGGGGTTCTTTAAATTTTTAATATGCGAGATGATATTTATGGCAAAGAATAATAATGGAAAATGGTTTGCAATTTTAGTAATCGTTTTATTTTTATCTTCTACTTTTTCTGTGTTTTTATATACTAGTGGAAACAAAGAAGATACAAATACCACAACAACAACAGTTACTGATCCCACAACAACGATTCCAATTTCATATACTGCAACATTGGATGGTAATATATTAGAAGTTCCTACTGCAAGTTCATTTAGATTAATGGCCTACACAAATGAAACAGATGTTGATAAATTAGATTTATCACTAAGAGATGTTAATGGCGTTTACAATGTGGCTGGAAGTATAACTTTAAATAAAGATACAAATAAAATAACTGCAAATTATATTTACATTGCAGATATTGTAGGAACTAGTTTAGATTATAATTTTTTATATGGTAAAATAAATGATAATAATAGTTTTATTAAGGGACAAACTAATTTATTTCCTTACGCAAAAGTTAGTTATAATTCTTTAGTTGATTTCACTAATAAAGATTTAAATTCAAAAAAGCAATATGATTTAGGTGGAAATGAAATAGTTGTTTTGGTTGAACCAGATACTTTTGTAAATGATAAAATAAGTTTTTCTATTGCTGCACAATTTAAAGGAGATGCATTAGCTAATTATGGCGCTTTTGAATTACAAAATTTAAGTGCACAACCACAGGCAATAAATTCAATTTATAGTTCAAAATTCACAAATAGTTTCTATGCTATTTCATTTGATGGAAATATAGCAAAAGATAAATTTAAAGTTTTAAATGATAAAAATTTAGATTATAACTATGAATTTAGTTATAGTACAACCTATCTAACAATAGATAAAGATGCAAATTTAAGTAAATATTTAACTTTATTAAATGGTTTTAGTAAAGATTATAATGCAAAAGAGAATTCATTTGTCTATGGTACAATTTTTGTTGATACTATAAGTTATATGGATAAAAATTATGATGCAAATAGATTGGTTAATACTTTTTTAGATTATAACAAATATATTGATTTAAATTCAAATTTAGAATATAATTTAACAGCATATTTAGTAAGAGACAAAATAGTAAGTGTTTCTGCAAACCCTATATTTGATGTAAATAAGGTTAATTGATGGTGATGTTTTATGTTTCCTGGATTAGGTGGAATGAACCCTGCACAAATGCAAAAGATGATGTCACAGTTAGGTATTAAAACTGTTGAAGTACCTGTTGAGAAAGTTGTATTTTATATGAAAGATGGTACAGCAATGGAAATGGCTTTGCCTCAAGTAACTAAGATGACCATACAAGGCACAGAAACCTATCAAGTAATAGGTAATGCTCAACCTTTACAATCTTTACCTAATAGCAAGCCTAAAGAGTTAGAAATAACTGAAGATGATGTTAAGTTAGTAATGCAACAAGCATCAGTATCAAAGGAACAAGCATCAAAGGCTTTGAAAGAAACTAAAGGCGACATTGCTGAAGCTATTATGTTATTAAAGAAGTGATTGTTTGAAAGTTACTTTACGTAAGTTCAAATTAAAAGATGTAAATAGTTTAGCAGAAAATACAAATGAAAAATTAATTGCTAAAAATCTAATTGGAATTATTTTGCCATATACAAAGAAGGATTCTTTGTCTTGGATTAAAGAAGTAAAAAAAGAATATTTAAAATCAAAACCCAATAAACTCTATTTTGGTATTATTGTAAATGGTATAGCTGTTGGTGAAGTTGGTTTATATGATATTGATCATGAAAATAAACATGCAGAATTAGTTTATTGGATCGGCAAGAATTATAGAGGAAAAGGCATAGTAAAGAAAGCAGTAAAACAAATGCTAGACTATGGTTTTAAAAAGTTAAAATTAGTAAGAATATTTGCAACTATTTTTGTTTATAATAAACAATCAATTGATTTGTTAAAAAGTTTAAAATTTAAGTACGAGGGTAAACAACGCAAAGTAACTTTTAAAGATGGTAAATATTTAGATGAATATACCTATGCATTAATTAAATAGTTACACACAGTTTTAAATTTTTTCAAATTATTTTAGTTATGGTTATTAGAATAGAAACGCCTTTGGGAATTGAAACAATAATTGTTTCTAATAAAAAAATTAAAAAGAAAAGTGATAAAGTAACTAAACAAGAAATAGTAAATATATTAAAGCAAAAGAAATAATTATTCCAAATAAATACTTTCAATTGCTTTATTAAATATTAAAATTAGAATATACATTTCATCTTCAGTTAATGATATTCCTATGCTGTTAAGAGTATTATCTTTTTCTTGTTGATTTATTTTAAATGAATAACCAAAATTACTTTTTGATATTTTTAATACTGCATTCTTAACTGTTGTTTCATTAATAGATTTATTTGGATCATGGAATAATTGTAATTCTTCTTTTGGACCCTTAATAAATACACAAATCTTTGCAGCATCCTGTGCACTTAATTTAAAGATTTGTTTATTGCTCCAATCAAATGCTTTTTCTTCTTTTTGCTTCGCAAATTCTAGAAATATGCTCTTCTTTAATTTATTAAAATCGACGCTCATTGCAGAGCCAGATTTTGAAGAATTAGGTTTGTAAATAACATAATTATTTTGCACATTATCACCAATTAATCAACATATAAAATTTATCTGTTTAATGATCTAACATATGATTCTTTTGTTTTAATTTTTTTACCATTTCTTCTGGTTTTTCGCTCATAATATTTGAATTCTCTAGAATGGTCATGAATCCAGTGTCACCTTTAAATCTAGGTACAACATGGAAATGAATATGATCTACTGAGCCACCGCCCATTTTAGTTTGATAACCCACATCAAAGCCATCGGGATGAAATGCTTCTCTTAAAAGTTTAATTGCTCTTTTTATTAATAGCATCATATCTTTATCTTCATCTTTATTTAGATCTACAATATCTGTAACGTGTCTTTTTGGTATTATCAATAAATGACCATATAAATATGGATATTGATTTGCTAAAATTGTACAGGTGTTTCCTTCGTGAACAATATATTGAGATTTATTATGATAATTACAGAAAGGACATTTTGTATCCTTGTTATGACTCTCAATATATTTTTCTCTTATTGGTGCATAAATTATTTTTGCGATAGACATAAATATTCCTCTTTTTTTATGTTATATGTTGTATAATTTTTGATTTTGTTTGAAAAAATTATCAACTTTGACATAAATATCATCCTTTAAAATTTCTCTCTTGATATTTTATAGTAACTTACATCTAATTCATTATCAACAATAGCTAAAATTAAAGTAGTATGTAATCCTATTGACATTCTTGTGCTTTTTGCAATTTTTTGATTTGTTAATTTTTCGCTTTCTGGCAAAACTTCAATAACAAATTGTGTGTGTGCTTCATCTACTTTTTTACCCTTTGGATATACTCTAAAATCAAAACCAAATTTTAATCCAGTTTTCAAAATATATCCCTTAGATCTTAAATCTTTATATACTGCGAATTTATGAATTAAATATTTTTTAGAACTTTTACCTAAAATAGTTTTTGTAATTTGTTCTGCTGTGATTTTCTTTTTGTTATTGTAAATAGTTAATGATTCTTTTTCACATAAATATAATGCTTCATATAGATCTAAAACTAGTATTTTGTTTTGTAGTTTACCAAAGGATCTTTGGCATAGTAAAGCTTTAGAATCTTCATCTGTAATTATTACCTTGTCACCATCTAAATTTCCTATAAATTTTTTGGACATATCATCACTCACAAAATCATAAATTCTAATACGATAAATTTGTAAACTATAGATATATAAATGTTAAAAAGATATATATAATGATAGGGGTGGTAATATGATTGCTTGTCGAAGAATAACTGAATATCAAGTAGTAGATGCAAATGAAACACTTTCTAAGGTAATTCCTAAGCTAAAGAAGGATAAGCAAGTAGTTGTTTTTGACGGTGCCAAATATAGTGGTATTGTTACTAGAAAAAACATATTAAAGGAAGGGATAAATTTACCTGAAGAAAAGATTTCAAATATTGTTTTGAGACCACCAGCTGTTTATGATGAAACTTCTGAGTTAGATGTTGCAAAATATTTTATTGAAACGGGTGCACATTTTTTGCCAGTTTTAAACGATGAAGATAAAAATAAAATTGAATGTGCAATTTATAGAATTGATTTTATAAAAGATATTGTATTGCCAAGTATGAAAGGTACAAAGGTATCTGAGGTAACAACAGTAAATGTTAAAACGATTTATCCAACTGATAATTTGACAAAAGCTTTGGATATTTTTCATGAATTTGGCATATCAAAATTAGTTGTTTATGATCAAGGAAAAATATATGGTGTTTTAACAATGTCAAATATTTTGGGGCAGTTTATGCATGATACTCAAATATCAAGTTCAAAATTACAGACAATTTTAGTTAAAGATATTATGAAAAACGAAGCCTATACCATTGAAAAATCAGAAGACCTATACAAAGCAATTAATTTATTTTCTGAAAAGAATATATCTTCAGTTGTTGTTTTGGATAATGGGTTTCTGTATGGAATAGTTACAAAAACAGATATTTTAGAACACTATGTTTATGCTTTGGAAAAAGAATTAAAGCAAAGTACTGTGCAAATATCAGCTAAATTTCCTGGAATAGATAGACAAGAAGTTGAAAATATATTTTCTCATTTAGATAGATTTGGAAAAGAGTATAAGGTATTTGTTTACTATAAAATGGGTAAAGAAAAGTTTAGAGGGCTGCCTTTAATAAATTGTAGAGTTAGGTTAATTGAACCTAGACATACCTTTGGAGTATCCGTTGAAAGTTGGGGTGTTGAACACGCAACTGAGTTAGCAGTTAAGAAATTAAAAAGACAAATGGGTGATGTTAGCTTCTAGGCTTTTTAGAAAAGCCTAAGTTTGCCAAAATCGCCAACAACTTTTCTTTTCATAAGTAAAGTTTTTGGCAATTTCAAAAGAAAAAGTCATGGACAATGTTTGTTAACAAAATATAGTGTGTTATTTATTTTTTGAAATTAGTTGTTTATCTTAGTCTCATTAGGATATCTCTTTGGTTATCAAGAATATCTTTCATAAGTTTTGTTAGACCATCAATTTTAGCTTCTATTGAATCGGTTTTGTTTTGCAAATCGCTGTGTCTTTCATTTAAATTAGTGTGTAATTCTTTTATTTCTTCAATATGATCTCTTGTAGGTAAACTAGAAATACTATCTTCTAGGGTATCTAAGCGATTTTCAAAAGCATTAACTCTTTCTAGATGTTGGTCAACTTTATTTCCTGCTGCTTGAGCAACGTTCATTGCTAAGTTGCTAGCTAATTTAGCTTCGTTGGCATGATCTCTCACTGTATTTACAATTTCAGGCTTTATTTCTTCTTGTTCTTTTATTGGAGAGGATTCTTCTGAAGCACCTTCGCTCATTGCTTCATTTATTGTGGCTTCGTCAAAACCAATATCAACAAGCATACTTTTTATTTCATCATTACCTAAGCCAGATTGTCTTAAATTAGCAATAGTTTCCATAACTGCTTTATCAGCCATAATATCACGAATAAATTTCCATAAAGTATATATATTATAATGTTATTATTATAACTGTAGAGTTATTTATATACTTTTCTTTAGCAAATGATTTTTATGATAGTTGATTATCCAAATGGTCCATGGAAAAAGTTATTCTCTGGTAACTATGATGAATATTCACTAAGTCTTTTTTTTAATGAAGAAGGATATATAATTACAGAAATATTAAATAATGAAAAAACAAAAGCGGTTTTAACGATTTCACAAATAATTGGTGTTTTTGGCGATGCAGAAACATTTGTTGAAACTATCCCAAGAAATGCAATATTTTTACTAGAACATGGTACAAAATCAAATCAAAAATATATTTTACTTCAAGGAGATCAAGAGGTATTAAACTATGGTCAGAAAGATATCACTGATTTTGTAAATGACCAATTTAAAAAATTAAAGAAAGACTCAAAAAGCATTGTTAATATTGCAAGTTCCTACGAAATTAATTTAAAAGATTATTTAGAATTGCCAAATGATATGAAAACAAATATATTTTCTAATCCCTTATCTTTATTTTCGTTTATTACTCAAAATAGAGGTCCAAAGTCATATACTTCTAATAAAATAGAACAGGATAAGAAAGAATTCTTTTTAGGTTTTTATAAAACAACAAATGAAAAAGTAACAGAACCTTTAGAATTGTTTAATAAAACATTTGTTTTTGGCTCTGGTGATAATTGTGTTAAAGTTTTATTAGAAAATTTTTCGCAAAATAAAACAAATATTGTTGTTTTTACCTATTCTGATAATATTTCAAATATGAAATACCCAAATGAAAGTTCAAAAGTTCAAGAAGAGAATAAAAGTGCATCAATGGGATTTCCCACAATAGATTATAAATTAGGAGAAAAAATTTGTGTTAATTTGCAAGATCTTCCTGAAGGATCATTCCAAGAATTAATTCAATTAAAAGATGTAGAAATTTCTGCAATAATTACAGATGTTTTAATTAATAAAAAAAGTACGACTTTAGATAATTTAATAAAAGATATATCAGAATATCTTAGTGATAAATTTACTAATTATAATTTAAATTTAGCAACTCGTTTGATAAACATAGTAAAGCAAGAAACGCCAGGAATATTTTTGGGAGACTTTTCAGTTAGTGAGTTTTTTAAGAATTATGGAAATTTAGGAAATATAAATATTGTTTATATTGATAAAAATAATTTATTAGCATCTAGAACAATAATTTATAATACCTTAAAGAAAATAGTAGAATTTTCTGGAAAAGAACAAAAATTATTGGTAGTATTACCAAATTTACAGGATGTTTTGCCAAGAAAAAATGATGATATACTTTCAAAAGAGTTTTTGAAATTATTACAACAGGATAATTATAATTTTTATATTTTTACATCACAAAATGAAATAGATTTGAAACCAGAATTGTTAAATCAATTTACTGCTAAATTATCTATTTTAGAAATAGAAGAAATAGGAATAACATTAAAAGATGCAAAACCATTTAGATTTATTTTAAGACCAACTTATTCGAAGGCGTAACTATGAATGCTTTGTTTAATCCAAAGAGTATTGCTGTTATAGGAGCGTCAAATAAACCGGGTAAAATAGGTTTTGCAATAATGAAGAATATTTTATCCTATCACATTCATAGAAAATTATTTCCTATAAACATTGATGCAACTACAATTTTAGGAATTCAAGCATATAAAAGTGTTGTAGATATTCCCATTGAAGAATTAGATTTAGCAGTAATTTGTGTTCCTAAAGTTTTTGTTACACAAGTATTGAAAGATTGTGGAAAAAAGAAAACTAAGTTTGTAATAATAATTAGCGCAGGATTTAAAGAAGCAGGGGATTTGAAAAGTGAGCAAGAATTATTAGCAATTGCAAAGAAATATAAAATAAGAATTGTAGGACCAAATGTATTAGGTGTATATGATGGTTTTAACAAATTAGATACTTTATTTTTACCAATAGATTATCAGCCTAGGCCTAAATTTGGCAAAGTTTCTTTGATTAGTCAATCAGGAACTGTGGGTGCAATTTTATTGGAACAATTTGAAAAGAAGAATTTAGGTTTAAATAAATTTATTAGCTATGGAAATTCATGTGATATTAATGAATGTGATTTACTAGAAGCATTAAATAATGATAAAAATACAGATATAATTTCAGCTTATATTGAAGAAGTAATTGATGGAAAAAGATTTATTGAGATATTAAAAAAACAAAAGAAACCTTTAATTATTTTAAAATCTGGTAAAAGCAAACGTGGTTCTCAAAGTGTTCAAAGTCATACAGGTAATTTAGCTGGTGATTATTCGGTATATAATGGTATATTTAAACAATTTAATGTAATAAGTGCAAACTCAGTAACAGAATTAGTAGGATTTACTCAAGCTAAATTATTAAAGAAAATAAAAAATACTTTAATTATCACCAATGGTGGTGGTTATGGTATATTATTATCAGATCATTTTGAAGAAAATGAAATTCCTATTTTAGAATTAACAGAAAAAACTAAAAATGATTTAAAAAAAGTATTGCCATTGGGTGTAGGATTAAAAAATCCCATTGATATCATGGGTGATGCTGATTGTGATAGATATTTAACAGTAATTAATAAAACAAAACAATATGTGGATACCTATGTTATTGTGTTATTGGGACAAACATCAACCATTGATGAAGTGGGCGTTGCAAAATTAAAACAAGAATTAGAAAAACTAAATAAAAATATTGTTTTCATTTCCACAATGGACAAATATACTAAGATGTTGCAAGACAAATTCCTGGTTTACGAGTTTCCAGAACAGTTAGCAAAATCTATTTCTGTTAATTTAGAAAAATAAAATTATAATCCATAATCTTCTAATGTATGTGTATCAAAATATTTTCTCATGGATTTATCTAAATATAAATTATTTCTTAAAGAATCAAATACTGTTTTAGCGATTTCATATAATAAAGGAATTAAATATTCAAAAAATATTCTTAATCTTCTAGTATATTCTAATTGTTCAGATATAGTTAACTTTTTCATTTTTTGATCAATTGTATTTAA
>CAIWXP010000075.1 GCA_903916665.1 Candidatus Iainarchaeum sp.
AATTGTGTAGCTTTTTTAAGAAGAATGTCTTCATGGCAAGAATATAACACAAAATTTAAATTAGATCTTGAGAAACCAATGTTTAATAAAGATTTTAATGCTGATGTTAAATTGGTTTGTGTTAAATTATATACAAATAAAGGAGGAGAATTAGCAGGTTTATTAAAACAAGATACAACTGCAAATCCTAATCCAGTAGTATTAGTTGCAAAAGCACCAAAAAAACAAACTCCAAAAGCAGTTGTTGCAAAACCAGTACCAATGACAGCAGATCAAAAACTTGCAAAGGTTAATGAATATTTTAAAAGTGATTTAGACTCACAATATTTGGATAATGGTTTAAAACAATTAGCAAGTTATGAAAATTATAGAAAAGATATTAAATTTTTATCTTTAAATCCGGATTTAAATGTAGATACTTATAAAACAATAGTAGATGAGGAAAATCAATCTAAAGCATTATTATTAATTGCTCAAAGACAGTTAGCAAAAGAAGATTTATTAAGTAATTCTTCTAAACTTACTGATTCATTATTTGATTATCATCTAGGATTATTAAGTTCAGATACAAGAAAAGTGTTAATTAGAAATGTTGTTGGTGATCAAACTCTTGTTAAATATTTTGATGCAAAAGATAAAGAAATTGTTGCACAAGACAATGGAACTATTGATGAGACGGATGATTCTGCCACAGATATACCTGCGCCACAAGCAGCAGCAACAGCAGCAGTTGCAGATGCTGGAACAACAGTAAAAACCTGTCCTGCAAATTTTGATATAACTGCTTTACAAACCCTTACTATTTTAGGAACAAAAACAGGTTCAGAATTAGGGGTATTTGCAACTTGTAAAGATTGTAAATATATAAATTTAAGTAAAGCACCTAATATGTGTGTATATAAGTCAACTGGTGAGTTAGTAGCAATAAATGATACAGAAAAAGCACAAGCTATTGCAGCATATGGTGCATCAAATAATGGAACAGCAGTTGCAACACAAGGTGCAATAATTCCTGGAACAATATCTACACCAGTAGATACAACTGGTTCAACAGCAAAAGTAACATTAAGTTTGACTTCTGATGAATTAACATATTTAAATCTAGGTCCTGGGAAAGTTGGAACTTCAACAACAGTTATACGTAATGGTAGAGTTATAGATTGTTCTAAATATATGGTTGCTTGTCAGAAAGTAGTTGCATTACAAAATAAACAAGCAAAACAAGCTAATGATTTTGCAATACAATATTGTAAAGAAAATAAAGACTTATTAATATCTGTATGTATGGCAAGTGGCAGAGGAGAATATACATTTAAATATGGTGTAAGAGATAAAGCAGAATTTGATGTTTTGGCACAACCGATATATGCATATATGGATCAAAATCCTAATGGTTCAATGACTGCTGATATACCTACTAATATTGTTAGTTAAATATTAAAAAAAGAAATAAGAACTTTTAGTTCTTATTTTGTTTCTTTTATTTTTTGTGTTTTCTAATTTTTTCTATTTTTATTATGTTTTTTAATATTGATCCTTCGTAAGGATTTTTATATCTTACAAAGAATCTTCCTGCTTGAACATCTAATTTTTCAATAACAAATAAATTAGGTTTTTCAGTAATTGTTAATTCAATGGTTTGGCCTTCTTGAAATTCATATACATTTTCATCATCCAAATCATCCAGTGTTAATTCAATCAATGGCGCGTTTGTTTTTAGTGCTTGTTTTAAAATAATAATATCATTAACTTTTTTGCCTTTTAATTGTTTTTCTAATTCTTTGTTAATAATAGTTTTACCGTATTGTAAAACTAAAGGTTGTTCTTCTGTAGAGCAATCAACAACATTATCTTTTTCATCAACTAACATATAACTTAAAGTTACAATATCGTTTTTTTCAATACCTTTTTCATTTGTAATTTTTGGCACTATTTTATTTTTAGTTGCAGGCATAGAATCACTTTTAAAAATTTAATTTATCTTTTATTTCTGCAATTGCATCAATTGCCAATTGCATAAATTGATCTAATGGAATGCCAATTAATTCACATTCTTTAATTGCATTTCTATCAATCTTTGCTGCGAATTTTCCATCTTTAAATTTTTCCATTAATCCTTTTGCTTTCATACCATCAAATGATTTTCTCATTAAATAATATGAATGTATTAAGCCAGTTATTGTTTCAGAACAAGCAAGCGCATACTCAATTTTTTTAGTTCTTTTTTTATCTTTTAAATCTGCACAATCATAGCCGTAACCATGAGATAATATTACTGAAATAAACTCATCATTCAAGTTCAATTCTTTTAATAGTTTAGGTGCTAATGTTAGGTGTTTTGTTGAATCGCTTTTTGTTTCGCCCCAATCAATATCGTGTAATAAACCTAACATTCCGTAGTATTCTTCATCTTCATTTAACTTTTTTGCAACAGCTTTCATTACTGCTTCTGATTCTAAATAATGATTTAAATCATATTTCTCAGAATTGTGTTTTAAAATAAATTCCCATGCCTTTTCTCTAGTTATTGGTAAAGCTTTTTTCTCGGATTTTTTTTCTGTTTTGTTTTTTGGCTCTACCTCTTTCTTTAGGCTAGGATCTAAAGTTTCAAATAAAACCTGCAATGTTCCTTTGTCAGGTCTTAATAATGGGAATGCTAGAATATCTCTTATACTATGAGAATCGGTGATTAGCATGGCCAATCTATCTATTCCTATACCTAATCCACCTGTTGGAGGTAAACCAGTCTCTAGTGCTTCAACAAAGTCGTAGTCCATATCATTTGCTTCTTCATCTCCAAGTTCTTTTAGTTCAACTTGTTTTTTCAATCTATTATATTGATCAAATGGATCATTTAATTCAGAGAATGCGTTTGCAATTTCCCAGGTATTAATAAACAATTCAAATCTTTGAGTATATCTTTGATCCTTGTAATTTATTTTTGCCAAAGGAGATATTTCAATTGGATGTTGCGTAACAAAAGTAGGTTGTATTAAATCGTGTTCAACATGTTTTTCAAATAACAAAGATAAAATTTTTCCTTTGCTAGAATCAAATTCAATTTCAATAGCTTCTTTTTTTGCAATGTCCAAAGCTTCTTGTTCAGAAATTTTATTGAAATCGTAGCCTGTTTTATCTTTTACACTTTGATACATTGAAATTCTTTTCCAAGGTCTTTTCAAACTGATTTCTTTTCCTTCATAAACTAAAGTTTCTTTACCAGTTGTTTGTTTGAATGCTTCGGTAATAATTTCTTCTGTTAGATTCATTATATCTTCGTAATCTGCGTAGGCCCAATATAATTCCATCATTGTGAATTCAGGATTGTGTTTGAAATCAATTCCTTCGTTTCTAAAATTTCTTCCTATTTCATAGACTTTTTCAAAGCCACCAACAATCAATCTTTTCAAATAACATTCTGGTGCAATTCTTAAAAACATATCAATGTCCAAAGCATTGTGGTGTGTTACAAATGGTTTTGCACTTGCCCCACTTAATAGGCTATGTAAAACGGGAGTTTCAACTTCTAAAAATCCCTTTGATGCTAAATGTTTTCTTATGTTTTCTATCATTTTAAATTTTGCAAATAATTTATCTCTAACTGTTTTATCAATTGCTAAATCTATGTATCTTTTTCTATATTTTATTTCTGCATCTTCTAAACCGTGCCATTTATCTGGTAAAGGCATAATATTTTTTGATAAAATTAAAAAGTCTTGAGTATTAATACTTAATTCACCAGAATTAGTTTTTGTTATTGTTCCTGTTACTCCAATAAAATCTCCAATTCCTAAGTATTTATAATCATCAAAATGATTTGTTTTATCTCCTCTTAAAATAACTTGAATTTTTCCAGTTTCATCGCTCAAATCTAAAAAGTATAATTTGCCGTGGCCTCTTATGCTTAATACTCGCCCAGCAGTTTTAACAGTTTCTTTTGATTCTGTATCTTGGGCTATTGAGTTATATTTAGTTCTTAATTGTTCAGTGCTAAATTGTTTATCAAATTTTTCTATTTCGTAGGGATTATATCTTTCCTTTTGTAAAGCTTCTAATTTTTTGATCTTTTCGTTTCTAATTTCTTCCAATCTACTAGCCATTAAATCACGCTCTTATATTCAAAAATAAGTATGTACAATATATATTATATATTTAGACGGTAATCTTTAAAAAGGCTTTATATAGTATTATATTAGCGATGATGATGTTAACCCCTGCTGATTTATGATGATTGATAGGCGGGCTGAGCTCTATATTTTCTTTCTTTTCAAAAAGAAAGAAACTTTAAGTTCATTAAAGAAAGAAAATACCTGATTGCCTAAAGGCTATGCTATAAGCAATATATCAGGATGTTAGGGGTTAAAGAAATTATATTTATTGCGAAGCGTTTCTTTTGAAATTGTTAAAAAGCTTTCTTTTTTTAAAGAAAGATTGTTAACGCTTTTGGCAAACAATGCCTTTTTTAAAAAGGCTTGCAGGGATGGCAGAGTGGTCTAATGCGCTCGCCTTGAGAGCGAGTATCCGTAAGGATGCAAGGGTTCAAATCCCTTTTCCTGCGTTTCTATACTTTTCTTTTGTAAAAGAAAAGCCTAAGTTCGTCAAAAGAAAACCCGTAGCATAAAGCCACTATTAAGAAAGATAATTGGTATAAAAAGGTTAAAATGCCTTTTTTCAAACCTAAGAATTTTTAAAGCCATTAGTTGCTTATATATAATATCTAATATAATATTAGATATCTATTGTGAAGCAATAGATTCGTTTTAGCATGCAAAGGGGCCGTGGTGTAGTCTGGTCTAGCATTTAAGCTTTGGGAGCTTACGACCCCGGTTCAAATCCGGGCGGCCTCATGTTTGCTAAAACAAAATATATGTTGTGGTGATGGGAATGCCTGTAGAATATAGTGAATTTAAAGGAAACAAATTAATACAATTATATGCTGAAGCAGATGCAGAAAAGAAATATGCATTTAGTTTTGGAAAAACAAAAGCAAAATTAATAATGGAAAATATAAAAGAAATAGAGAAATTTGCTAAGGATTAAATAAATCCTTATTTTTTATTTATTTTATATTTAAAACGTATTTAAACCATTATAACCTTGGTTTGAGCTAGTTAAACATCATTTTATATAGTTACTAATTTTATATATTATATATGCAATCTAAAATGCAATCTAAAATGCAATCTAAAATGCAATCTAAAATAACTAAAAGCTATGATAGTGTTGCTGAGATATTCAATGCTATGCGAAATAAAAAATTAAGTCTTAATGATTTAATAGAATATCCTGGTTTTTTGAAATTATTGCCCTCTGTTAAAAATAAAATAGTTTTAGATATTGGTTGTGGTACAGGCGTAATGATAAAAGAGTTAATTAAACGTGGTGCTAAAAAAGTAATTGGTACAGATTCAAGTAAAGGAATGTTAATTTGTTCTGAAAATAATTTAAAATCTGAGATTATAAAAAAGAAAGTAGAACTATTTGTAGATGACATATCAAAAACAAAATTAAAAACTAAATTTGATTTAATTACTTGTAGTTTGGTTTTAGATAATGTTGTTGATTTTAAATCAGCAGTAAAAAATATTTCAAAGCTATTAAATAAAAATGGAATATTTATTTTTTCTGTTCCTTTAGGTTTTGGTTATGTTCTTAAATTTAAAAGAAATAAAGAGGGTATAAAAGTTCCCTGTGGCTATGAAAGCAATTTTTTTGATACTAAGAAAGTAACTGATAATTGGGATGGTCATAAAGTAGATTTTATTGTAAGGCCAGTTAGTGTTTATATTAATGAATTTGCAAAAAATGGTTTTTATTTGGAAGAATATTCTGAACCTAAACCAATAAAAGGTGCAATAAAGAAAAAACCAAAGATAATTCATTTTTGTAATATTCCATTTTGTGTAATTATGAGATTTAGAAAATTGTGATATTTATGTCAGATCTAGTTGAATTAAAAAAACTTTA
>CAIWXP010000076.1 GCA_903916665.1 Candidatus Iainarchaeum sp.
AACACTTTTCCTTTTTCACCTTCAACTCTTTTTATGTCCTGTGGAAAAGGATTATTAGAAAGTTCTCTTATTCTTTCCATTAATCTTTGATATAATTCTTTATCGCAATTTTTAAGAAATTTCTTTGACTTGTTAGAAAGAGTTATTTGATATGTCATTTTTTCTCTTTTTTTAAAAAAGAACTATTTTTATTTGTGTTTATGGATTAACTCCATTTCTTTTTCAAAATCTTTCAAAGAAGTAGTTTCTCCTCTTTCATATTCTTTTCTTGCTTCTTCAAGTTCTGATTTTTCCTCTGTTGTTAAAATGCAATCTACATCAACCATATGATTTTTTAAGAAATTAATATCTATCCTTATTTCTTTCAATTCATTTAATATTTTTGACATATCGTTTTCCATATTTATCTCAATAATTTGAGGTTTAAATAATTTATGATTTTAGGTTAAAAGAAAAAGTGTAGCTATATTTTGTCAATTTTTATCTATACTCTCATCAAATATCTTTTACACCCCATCAAATATTGAATTTGCTGGATTACTCTGAGAATCTTTCACAAGTCCAGAAATAGCGCTATTTCCTGATGATGAAGATGATCCACTGCTAGGCTTATTCATTGGACTAGGAGTTGAGTGTTTTGGCGTAACACTATGTCTTGGAACCATGCTTCTATTTCTGTAATCATTTTCTCTTCTTAAAAAATCAGATATAAATTTTTTGTTCTTGTCATAATCAGCAACTTTTTTTACTTCATATACATCAGTTCCATTAATTGTCTTTTTCTCTGCATTAACTTCAGTCATAGATTTGTCATAAGCTTCTTTTGTCATTAATACTTCTCCCTTTGATAATTCAGCTAATTTCTTTGCAGCAATAGTCAAAGTGCCAAGTGAAGTAAATTTTAATTTCTTATTGTCAATCTTATTGATTATATCTCCTGAGTTTATTCCAATTCCAAAATCAATCTTGTCAGAAAACTTCTTATTATGGTCTCTTAAGCTTTCAGCAATTTTCTCAGCATCTTTTGTTGCTTCAATCTCATTCCTGAAAGATTTTGTAATTAATGGCGAAAATATTACAAATATAAAATTGCCATTTTCATATACAGCTCCTTTCTTGTCATAAACATGTTCAATAGATTTTTCTAAATTTTCCTTTGAAAATTTATTTATAGTATTTTTTATTTTAATTGCAATTATAGCAGCACGGTTTCTTTGTCCATCTGTTACCAAGACTTGTTCAGCAACACTTGGAACATCTACTCTTCTTTGTCCAACAACCCTAACAACAGGACTTTCTTTTTTATCAAGATTCATTGTTTCAGTATTTTGTTTTATATCTTGGTCTTGTCTGTTGGATTTATACGGTTGATATGAAGGAGAAATAGGAGATAGTGACTTGTCGCCAATTCCCTTTGATTCCATATCTCTTTTAACATTATAAACAGGCATTATTCTTTTAATTGAATCCTCTTTGACTTCCTGTCCTTTTTTGTCTAATTTAATAACTTTTATATCAGTTCCATAATTAATATTAGTCCTACTTTTCAATGGAGCAGGATAAGCTACTGATTTTTTCTTAAATACATCTCTGAATAAGAATAATATTATTAATGCTAAGATAACTAAGATAATTATCCAGACAATTGGCGTATTTACTAGGTTTGATAATGCAATAGAATATCCTAAAGGACCAACACCTGCTTGTTTTGCAACTGGTAATGTAACATTTTCCTGAGAAAGTGCTGTAGTATCGTCATTTGCTTTTACAGAATTTCCATCTGCCTGTTCTCCAGTTAATTGGAATTGTTTTTGTGTTCCAGGCATAATTCCATTAGAGTCTGGTTTTAATAAGAAATTTTTTCCATTTATAGATACATTTATCCATTTTTTATATGGAACATTTCCGATATTAGTAACAACTAGTGTTCCATTAACAAGTTCAAATGAAACAAGTGCTTTTTCACTGACAAAAAAAGTCTTTGTCTTGGATAATGAATCACTCGAAGCAATAATCTGATAATAACCAGAAGTCAAATTTGTTGGCACATCATATGTCACAGTATCTCCAGATTGTGCTATTTTTTCAAAGACAAGGCCTGAGTTAGAATCTTTTATCTGAATAGCAAGGTCACCTTCCATTTGATTATCAGATTGGTCATCAATTATTGGCTTAAAGCTGATTGTTTTTCCAGGCTCAACACTTTGGGTGTCTAATGCAATATCTATATTTGATATTGCAGGAGAAACTTCAAGATTTGCCAATTCATAACCTTCACTTGTTTTTTCATTTGAAGTTTGTTCATAAGCAGTTACCTCTACTTTATAATTTCCTGCAGGAGCATTTTTATCCACAATATAATTAACTGAAAATAAACCATTGGTAAAAGGACTAGTTAAAACACTTCCAGAATTATTAACTCCAGATAATGTAGGTATTTTAATTTCAATATTTCCAGATACATTGTCTCCATTAAGCCTTTCAACAGTTCCTGAAATTGCAACAGTATCTCCGGGTTTGGCATAATATGAGGTTGTATAAAGATTTAATTTAAGTTGTTTTGAGATAGTAAATGAATTGCTTTCCTGTGTTTCACTGCCATAATAACCAATAAATTTGCAGTTTCCAGTAAGTCCATTCATCCATAATGTTGTTAAAGGAAGTTGAATCAAGTCAGTTGGAGCTCCTTTGTAAACATTAAGTGTATTATTGTCACATTGTAGAACAATACTTAATGGACCATTATTGTCAGGTGTTACATTAACATTCATCTGAATCATATCACCTATATTATATACTGAATTAAGTTGTGAAAAATAAATTGTAGCAGAGACATTTGCTATTAAAAATAACCCCAGTGCAAGTCCAATCATTAATATTAGTTCTCTTTTCATATGAAAACGCCTCTTATATATAGTAATATAAAAGAGGGTATATTTAAAGTTTGCTAAACTCTTACTAGTATTTAGTAACAAATATTTTAGGAAAATTTTATATAATTTTAAAATATTTTAACTAAATACTAATTGAAT
>CAIWXP010000077.1 GCA_903916665.1 Candidatus Iainarchaeum sp.
ATTATATAATTATTCCAACAACTTACTAATTGAAATATTGTGATTTAAATTAAATATAACTTCTGCAAAGTATTTTGCAACACATACTTCTTTGTACCAAGAAGTATTTTCTGAAAATTCTTTTGAATGATGAACTGCATTTGTTCCTATAACTAATTCAATCAATCCTTCGCTATGCGCATCATCAAATAAAGTTTTTGCATTTCCATCAAAGAAAGTTAAAGAAGATGCAACATAGATTTTTTTAGCACCATGGTCTTTTAATGTTTTGGCAACATTTAATATTGTGCCCCCAGTGGCAATCATATCATCAACAATTAAACAATCATTATCTTTGACTTCACCAATTAAAATTGTTTTTGCAATGCTACTTGCTTTTGAATAATCTCTTTCTTTGTAAACTATGGCCAAAGGTTTTTGTAATTTTTCTGCGTAGCTTTGTGCTTTTCGTACTGCTCCTGTATCTGGGGCAATAATAATTAAATTATCTTGATCAATATTTTGTTCAATAAATTTACAAATTGTTTTTTTGGCACCCAATATTTCTAAAATAGCTTTTCTAAAAAAACCAATGGTTGCTAAATTATGAATATCTAAAGTAATAACTCTATTTACTCCTAACTCTTCAATTTCTCTTGCAACTAAAGCAGCAGTAACACACTCTCTAGTGATAGATTTATCTTGTCTTGCATAGGGAAATGAAGGTAATATAACAGTAATATAAACAGCATCACTTCTTCTAGCAGCATCTATTGTTGTTTTCAAAGACATTATATTTTCATCAATACTATAGGGTAATTCTTTATTTGCAACATCTTGAATAATATAAACATCTAATCCTCTAATACTTTCTAAAATCTCTGTTTTAATTTCTTTATTTGCAAAATGAGTTTCTTTGCTTTTAACATATTTATAATTGCAATCTATTTTTTCGTTTTTAAAAATATCAGGTAAATTTTCTAATATTTTTTCTGCAAATGGTTTTCCAGCTTCGCAGGCAATTATTCCTATTTCTCCTCTAGTATTCATATGAGTCCCTCAAATAAAAAATTAAAATCAATTAGTAACTAAATCATAGCCAAAAACTATTTAAATCTAGCTAACTTCTATATGTAACAATAGTGTGATATTGTAAGATATTTAGTATGCTGTGATTTTACTATGGCTGATGTTATTAAAGTTATTTTCTGGGGTCGAGGTGGAGAAGGGGCTAAGACTGCAGGACATATTTTAGCTGAAGCTGCTTTTTCAGAAGGTAAAGAAGTACAGGCATTTCCAGAGTATGGGCCAGAAAGATCAGGCGCGCCCATGAGAAGCTATGTTAAGATCTCAAATGAGAAAATAAAAGATCAAAGTTCAATTAGAATTGCTAATTATATTGTTTTTATTGATGGTGCTTTGATTAAACAGCAGGATTTGGAAAAAGAAATTTTTAAGAATGTAGATAAAGATACTAAATTTTTAATAAATGCAAAAGATGTTAATCCAATTAGTAAAGATGGAATAAATTACAAAAGTGTTAGTTTGAATGCCTCTGATATTTCAATAAAATATTTAGGCAAGGATTTTTCGAATGTTGTTTTGATAAGTGTTTTAGCTAAATTAACGGGTATGATTAAATTAGAAAGTTTGGTTGAATCGGTTAAAAGTACATTGAAAAGTAAGCCAGAAATGGTTGAAAAGAATGTAAATGCATTAAAAGAAGCATATAATTCAGTTAATGATTGGAATTGATCTTATGGCAAAATTGAGAAACGGTGCAAGTATTAAATTTGAAGAATCTGAAGATTATTTCACAGGTTCTTGGAGAAAAGAAATACCTGTTGTTCTGAAGCGTGAGGTTTTAGATGCTAACCCTGATGTAGCAATATTTTGTCCAGAAGCAGCAATAATTTACAAAGATGGCAAGTTCTCACACATAGATTACAGATATTGTAAAGGTTGTGGTATTTGTGCTCAACACTTGAAAGATGCAATTATAATGAAGAAGGCTTAGTTATGAATTTTAAATTTACAAAAGCAAAGGG
>CAIWXP010000078.1 GCA_903916665.1 Candidatus Iainarchaeum sp.
CCAAAATATTATTATATTTTTAAATCATAATCTATTATATAATTATTTACCCTTTAATAGATGTGGATAGAAATGTGATAATTGTAGCAATGGCGGTTTTGCTAATTTTCCTAGATTTCCCATTTGCGTCAATAGTAGAAATATTATTCATACATTTATTATCTGCTTCAATTGCTTTAATTAGAAGCGGAAGTGTTTTAAATTGTGCTAGGATAGCCAGTGCGGATGCGGAACTAATTCCGGGAATTTGACACAACATGATTTCTCCTATATTTTCAGTTGTAATATTATCTTTCTTTACCTTTTTAATAACTGTACAATAATCTTTATCAGAGCTAACAGATATGGGATTTACTAAATTATCATCTGTTACTAAATTACTAACTACTAAATTATTAACAACCGTTGGTAAATGCGAATAAAATGGCGCCTTTGATCTGTCTTTGCCGAGTTTATATGCTAAATTACATACAATAAGTGCGGTTTCTTCGACGGAACTAGAGCGCCAAACAGAGAATCCTTTATAGTAACTAATAGAAACCATTGCGGAATAAAGTGTTTGCTTATCAATGCGATCTTTGAATGCGTTAAATGAATTTACGCGGTTGAAATCACCTTCGATTAAATAGATGATATTGTGATTGTGATGTGCTAAACCATTGAGACGATATGACTGCTCTTCGTAACGACCATCCTTAATACTAGCGGCTAAATCGGCTAAAGATTTGCGCTCAATAATTACTAAATCTTTTTCACCGTCATTAATAATAATATCGCCTAAAGGTAATTGAAGTGGAACTATTTTTAGATCTTTAAAGTTCGCCAACATTTCTAAATTAGCCTCACAACGCTTCAATAATTCAGATTCTCTGACGTCAATTTTAATATTCATTATTATAACTTAATAACGGATTGTTATTAAGTTAGTTTTCCTTAATATATATTCTACTTCGTTGTACAGTAAAATACCCTAAAGGACATTCAGTAAAAGTTGATTTAGTATCTACGAATAGCTCTCAAGGCACTCTGAGAAGCATTGGAATAATTTCCTGTACAAACTAGCCCAAATTGGGTATTTGTGGCGCCAATTAGATTCGGATTTGACGGCATAAACCAACCCACGGATGGTGCGAGCCCGCATTTCTTGGCCGAGCCGCCACAGTTTGGACGGTTAATAAGAGAAGCAGCATTTCGAGCGGCCTTTGCACTGTTCATCAAAACCATAGTATATAATATCAAAACATAATAAAGATAATAATTTAAATTTAATAAATTAAAATTTAGTCTAAATATTTAAAAATAAATCCACCTGCTATATTTTGTTTTTTATATAAAACAGCCTTAATGGATTTAATTTTTAATTCCTTTTTAGCTTTCACAATAGATCCAAATTCCTTAATTAAATTATTTTCTAAATCATATTGACCAATTTTTCTGGTAAAATTATTTCCTAAACCTATTTTAAATTTATGAATTTGATTTTCTTGGTTTCAAACTCAGCGATTGGGTTCCAGATTTATTCCATTGTATTATGGTATATGATATGTATGTAACGTAGCATTTAAGTCCTTTTATAAAGCAATTAGCGATCAAAACAAGCAAACAATCAAGCAAAAGAACTAAATACAAAATATTTTAATTATAATACAAATATAACTAACTAACAAATATAAATACATCTATAAATAACTATCAATACAAAACATAATAAGTGGATCCAATTTATAATCTTGTCGAAGGAATTCCCAATTGGCGTATCTGAAGGTTTCATGGTATCTGCGAAATTTAGTTGATTCCTTTTTAAATCTGATTACGTCAGATTTTGGTAGCGTATTTATAGTATGCGCATCTCTTAGCCATTCAAATAATTTTCTGTATATTACATTTTTTAAATGTCCAAATATATTAG
>CAIWXP010000079.1 GCA_903916665.1 Candidatus Iainarchaeum sp.
AAATATATTTTGATACGTCGCTAGTTATAAAAAAAGTATGTAAACTTCCAAAGAAAAAAGCAAGTCCCAAAAACTTATGTGTATTTTTCCACCACTGATATTTTAATTTTATATAAAATGTAATTACTAAAAATACAATCATTAAAAGTAAACCAATAATTCCTAAAGTAACTTGAAAATTAGTTCCTGGAATTATAAATAAAAATGCACTTTTTAAAGAAATAAATAAAAATTTTATTAGAAGAAATAAAGGATGAAATAATAATAATATAAATGCTATTGCACCCAATAAATGATGTGCAACATATACTTTATTTTGACCACCAAATAAATTTTCAAATATCTTTAATCTTGTTGCCAACAATAATGTAATAGAAAATAATATCATTCCTAATAGTCCGGTTATTTGACCTAAATTTGTAAACGTCATGGGCCAAGTAGAAAATAATTCAAAAGCAGGTTTTGACAAGTACCACACAATCAAACAAATTAAAAGCAAAAATGCAATTATATAATAACCTAGATTATTTTTTAAAATTTTAACAGTCATCAATTTCCACCATTAATTTTTGTTTTATCAACTGTACTATTTAACGGGTCAATTAAAAAAGAATTTAATATTTGCTTTGCATTTCCCGAATGACCCCCACGTCCATTTTTAGTATCAAAAGCATTTGACCCATCAGCACCACAATAGGGTAAAATAGCATTTGGTCCACCAGAATGAGAATCAGAAAATCCTGATAAATTATATACGTTTCCAGAAATATAAATCCAACAATCATTTGCAGTGTTGTGTTTTGCAATTTCTATCATATCCAAAGTAATTGTTGAATTTTGAACAGTTGGTTTGTTAGAATCTGTTATAGTAATTACTGTGTTTTTATCTGTGTTAGGAGAGGTTAATTTGTAATTATCATTATTATCTGATGATAAAATAGTATTTGTTTTTAGAACTGGATTATAATTTAATAAACCAACTGTTAAAACACTAATTATAATAATTGTAAAAATAAATAAAGATATGGTAACAAATAGTTTCATAGTATATAAACAAAATTTAAGTATATATATTTATCTATTTATTACTGATGGGCTTTTAATTAATAGATTTTTCTTCTTCCATTTTCTTTTTCCACCAACGGCGCTGGTTTCTATTAAACCTATATCAACCAATGTTTTAATATAAGGATATAAACTTTTTTCATGTTTGTATTCGATTGAAAATTTTTCATTTATTTTTCTTCTTATTTCATCCATATCTTTCCATTCATCAAATGTAATAACACTTAAAACATGTTCCGCTTGCGTATTTTCTTTTGGAGTAATATATTGCCAAACATTTGCATAGTTAGAAATAAATTCATCTCTATCTATAACATCTGTTGTTTTTGCAGTTGTTGTTATTATTTCATGTACATTTTCTTTTATAAAAAAAGATTTTATTTTTGCAAATAATCCCATACCATCACCAAAATTACTGTAATTACTCTATTTTATAATATACTATTCTACCTTTTTAAGTAGTTGTGTTATTTCAAAAAATGTTTTTGTTTTTGATATTTCCTCTCTTAATTTTGAAGCATTTCTAACTTCTCTTACTAAAAACATGCTTAAATTTTTTGCATTAGAAAATGTTGAATTATTTTGATCCTTTAACAATAAAGTATGATATTCCATTAAAAAATTCAATTTATTTTGGAAAGTACTGTAATTACCGTAAAGAATTTCATCAAATACAAAAGGATTTGATAGAGCCTCTCTTCCTAGCATATATCCATCACAATCAGTTTCGTTATGTATATTAGTTATATCTTCCATGTTGTGAATATCTCCATTTGCAATTATTGGTAAATTTGTTTTTTCCTTTGTTTCTTTTAGAAAATTTAAATCTATTTTACCAGAATATTGCTGTTTTTTTGTTCTAGAATGAATAAATAAACCATCTAATCCCGAATCTTCGAGTTTATTATAATCTAAATGTTTTGTGATGTCGTAGCCAGACCGTATTTTAATAGTAAATGGTATATCAAATGCTTTTTTTGAAGCTTCAATCATTGTATTTATCTTTGATTGTCTCTTTAATAAAGCACTTCCTGCGCCCTGTGCAACAATATCTGCAGCGGGGCAACCACAGTTTAAATTAATAAAATCAATACTTATTCCTAGATCCAGGATGTTTTGAATACTTTTAACTAGTTTTTCTTCATCATTACCGAAGAATTGATAGAATACATTTTTTTCCAAATCTCCTTTTTTTATTATGTCTTTACAGTAATTACTGTCTTTACTGAGGGCATTTATTGGAATCATCTCAGTAAATACTGAAATTTCTGTATTTTTTTGAACTAATTCTCTAAATGCCCAATTTGTGTATCCTAACAAAGGTGCCAAAAAAAGATTATTTTTCAAACGTTTTGAACCTATTTTTATTGTTTTTATTTCCTTTACCATGGTTTCACATCTTAAAAATATTTTTTATACCTGTCCTAGTTTTTGTGTATTTTAACTAATTTACTTCAACAAAATAAATATTCATAAAAATTAACTAATAATTATAGTAATTACCGTAAATATTATAAATTGATTTATTTTTCTTCACAAATTTGAATTAGTTCTTACAGTAATTACTGTTTGTACCATTATCGAGTTAGCCACCATTCCTTTATTGCTTTTATGTAGTATTTTGGTTTCATACTCCAAGATTCTAGCAACAGTAACACTGGTTTTACATTTAGCCAGGCAAAGAGCCAAATTCCATCCAATAGATTAGTAATTACTATAATTATGCCAATTACTGGTCTTAAATAATATAATCGTCTATAGGCACTATATATTATAGAAAACCTATCCTCTTCTATCCATAGTATTTGTTTGATAAATCCAAGTATACTGGATTTTCGCAATATTTTATAGGACATTTTTAAGTAATTCCAAGTACCTTGCAATTTGCTAACTTTATTATATTGATGAACAGTATAAAGGTTTTCACAAAAAATAGTTCTAATTATTTGTGCTCTATATATATAATGTAAATTAGTAGTTATTTCTAAAAGATATCCCCCAGAATCAGGAATTTTGATATCTGCAAAATCTTTTTTCCAAAAACAACGTTCTCCTCCAAAAAATCTTGCGCAATTTGTCCAACCCCACAGAGGAACCCTATCTCCAGCTCTATCTAATATAGTTTGTGATACCTCTCTATACATAACAGGTAATATTAATGAATCTATATTTTCTTTTGTTAAATTAATTAAATCAGCATCCAATAATACAATAAGATTTCCTAATGCCTGTTTAATTCCTTTTTTAACTCCTGCTGTTTTTCCTAAATTAATTTCATTTTTTAATAATATTAATTTTTTAGACTGTTTTTGAAATCGTTTTATAATATTAACAGTGCCGTCCTTTGATCCATCATCAACAATTATTATTTCATCAAATTTAGAATATTGTATAATTATTTCTAGAACTCTTGCAATATTTTTTTCTTCGTTGTAGGCTGGAACTATACAAGTAATTACTGTATTTTCTTCATATTTTAAATTAGACATAGTAGAATGAGTTACAAAAAATTTATAAAGAAATTAGTAGCGAGGGTTGGATTTGAACCAACGACCTCCGGGTTATGAGCCCGGCGGGCACTCCAAGCTGCCCTACCTCGCTATAGGTATAACTTTTTAATGAATTCTAAATCATTTTCTATATTAGTTATTTCACTAGCTATATTTATACTTCTTGATTTTTTATCAATCAATATTAAATTTTGATTACAATGTGGACAAGTAAAATCATATTCTGCTGCAATTTCAAATGGTATTTCATTGCACAAATTTTTACAGGTAAAATAATCATATTCTGTTAGTAACCTTAATTTGTCACCTAATTTTGCTTTTCGTTCTAAATGTTCTTGGGATATTAAAGTAGCCAATTTTTTTAGATCTACGCTCCAATAAAAATTATACCAACCAGATTTTTGATCTTTTTCTTTTTCGTATTTTACAATACCCCTAAAACTTAATTTATTTAATGTTGATCTTACAATTGTTACTTTTTGTCCAACCAAATCAGCTAATTTTTCATCATTGGTAACTTCTTTCGAACCATTCCATTTAGATAAAATATCATAGGCATTTTTATCTATTTTGTCTAAAAAATCTTTTGTGATATCTAACTCAAGAACTCGTTGCATAAATAATATTTTCAGCAAACTATTTAAAAACTAAATCCTCTTTTTATATTAAATTTCGTTTTTTTTAAGTAATTACGAGTAAATATAGTAATTATTTTTTTCTTTTTGCTCTTTATCTTTACTTGAATTTAATTTATTTATTCTTGGTCTTTTTGTGTTTGGGTCCTTTCTATAAGTTATATTTAAAGTTTTTAAAAACTCATTCATTGCGTCTTTTTTATTCATTATTTTTGAGACCTTTCCTTCTTTTCCTGGAACTCCTGCAAAAATTAGCATAGCATCAGAAATAAAATCCAAAAATAAAACGTCATGATCAACAACAAATGCAACTTTATTCTTTCCAAAAATTACATTTCTAATTGCTTTTGCAACATTTAGTCGTTCTTCAACATCTAGGAATGCGCTAGGTTCATCAAATAGATAAACATTTGCATCAGTAGCCAATACTTTTGTGGTAATTACCTTTTGCAAATCTCCTCCATTTAATTCAGATAGCTTATACATTTTTATTCTTTCTATATTTAATTTATTCCATAAATCTTTTAATAAATCTTGATTACAATCTTTTAAATATAACATTACAGGCAGGTCCATTTCCTTTTGTGTTAATAATAAACTTTGAGGCTTATATGCAAATTTCAAATTTTCATAATTTCCTGCATCTTGTAAAATATTTCTTATAAATGTTGTTTTGCCCGTACCATTTTCTCCAAGAATTCCAATAATCTGATTTGCTAAAACATGGTCTCCAGAATATTCTAATGTAAAATCTCCTAATTTAATTTTTTTGGCGTCATAGGTAAACAAAGTATCCTTCGTTTTTATGTTGCTAGGAGTATATTCAATATTTAATATATAGTCTCTAAATTTCAAATTTTCATCTTTAATAAAACCATCTAAAAATTCATTTATTGCTACATTTGTATTTTTTATGTGTGAGCAGATACCATAGGCGTGGGCTTGACCAAATAAAATATGTGATGATTCTGCAACATAATCTAAGATTGCTAAATCATGTTCAATAATAATATTGGTTTTTTCCTTTTTTCCAGTTTCCTGTTGAACGCCAACCAATGCAGAACTGTTTAGATTGGTTGCAAATAAAAATCTTTGTTTAATATCTAAAAATGAACTAGGTTCATCAAAAAACGAAACACTACAATCTTTTAGTATTGTTGAAACTATTGCAACCTTTTGCAATTCTCCGCCAGACAGATTTTGTAATTCTTTATTTAAAATATTTTCCAATTGCCATTCAATTATAATTTTGTCCAACACTTTATTTTTATCTGCCTTTTCCAATAAATCTTTAACCTTTCCCGCAAAAACCCGTGGAATTAATTCAATGTTCTGTGGTTTATAGGCAAAATCTAAAACCTTATTATTTAAATCAATAAAAGTTTTTTGTATTTCTCTACCTTTGAAATAATCTATTACTTTTTTATAATCTGTAGTTTCTTTATATTTCCCCAAATTAGGAATTATTTGCCCTGCCAATATTTTAATTATTGTTGATTTTCCTATACCATTTTGACCTATAATTCCTATATTTTGATTTTTTGGCAGATCAATGAATCTAAATAATCTAAACCTATTTTCCCCATATTGGTGCAAAGGATCATCCAATATTAACTCTAAATTTATTATTTTTATGGCATTAAAAGGGCATTTAAATACACAAATACCACAACCAGAACATAACCCTTCATCTATTTTTATTATTTCGTCTTCATAGTATACAACCTTTTTATTCATTCTGTTTAACGGGCAAACCTTAATACAAACTTCACCACAAAGTTTGGGCTTACATTTTTTGTTGTCTATTATTGCTATTCGTCTCTTATACATAAGTATCAAATTTCAATTATAAAAAGTCTTATATAGATTTCAATTATATATTATATTATGAAAGTATATAAAAAAAGTTTTAAAGACTTGTTTTTTGAATTAGGTGTAGAATCAATAGATGATTTATGGGTTTTAAGCCTGTTTATTACAGAAGGGGATAGAGCTGGTACTCAAACTACGAGACGTTTTAGAGTTGGGGATAGTGTAGATTCTGAAAAAAAGCAAGTTTTTATTAAAATTGATGTAAAAAGTATAAAATTGGATTTGGATTTGCAAACATTAAAGGTAATAGGTATTATTGAATCTGGTTTCCCGAGCCAATATGTTAATGTGGGCGAACATCATAGTTTTGATTTACACGTTGGCGATAAAATAAGCATCAACAAAAGTATTTTGTTGGAAATACAAAAAAAGATTTTGACCAAAGCCATGGATAAAAAAATAAATAGTAAAGTCTATTTGGTAGTGTTAGATGACGATTCCTGTGTTATTGCTAGCTTAAATGAATCGCGCTATAACATAATCACAGAAATTAGTTTTAGAGGGTCAGGAAAAAGAGATCCTGCTATAAAAGAAGGTTCGAGACAAAATTATTTTGATTCCATATTAAAAGTAATTACCAATGATCAATTTGATAATTGCATTATTGGCGGGCCTGGATTTGAAAAAGAAAATTTACAAAAATATATATTACAAAAAGTTACAGATAAAAAACTTTTGGGCAAATTTACATTTACTCAAGCAGCAAGTCCAGGAATATCGGGAATAAAAGAATTAATTAACGGAGGGGCAGTTAAACGAATATTAAATGATTTAACTGTTCAAAAAGATTCTGATTTAATTGATGAATTCTTATTGCATTTGGCAAAAGATAAGCCAGTTACCTATGGGTTAGTTCAAATTAAAGAAGAACTAAATAAAAATGCATTGAGAATGGTTTTAATTAGCGATAAATTTTTTCATGAAAATTTTAACGAGATAAAAAATTTGTTATTATTATTAGAAGACAATAAAATTGAATATCACATTTTAAATTCAAATGCAGAGCCAGGAAGAATATTAGATAATATGACCGGAATTGCTGCATTTTTATATTATTAGCCCATTAATAGGGTAATTTTGTATGTTGGTTTGGTGAATATATGTATTTAGTAACTATTAATAGAAATATATCGGCAGAGGAATTTAAAAAAATATTAACAAATTTAAAAATTGATAAAATTGCACATCAAGTAGACTCATGGAATTATAGTAATATTTTATTTCCTAGAAAACCTGATTTTTTTAATGGAATTTCACAAATAATAGAATTATATAATGAGTTTGAAGTTACGACCATTAGTGAAATTGTAGATAAAATTAGTAAATATAAAATAAAACAAATAAATGCTAAAATTAAAAAAGATTTAAAATTTCACAAACAAGCAATTGAAGAAAGATTTTTAAGAAAAAACAAATTTTATAATGATGGAATTATATTATATTTAGAAGCAAAACATAGAGGGAATAAGATATATTGTAGAATAGGAAAAATATTATCAGAAACTCCCGAATCTAAAATAAGTTTAATAGAAAAATTACCAACTATGAAAGTAAAAGAAATTGCTTTGTTATTGGAAAATACATCCAATGCAAACGAGATTGCTGATTTTTTAAGATTGGGTGTTGCATTGCAATGCAATATATTTTTTAAAACAAATAAAGATATGACAAAAGAAATTCTAGATGCACAAAAATTATTCAAATCCAATAAAATAAAATATAAAATTATTTCGGATTTAAAAGAAATAAAGGACTATTATTTAATTGGTTTTAGCCTATGGGGAAAAGAAAACGAAAAATCATTATTAACTATAAATGAAAATAAAATTATGTTATTGTTTGGTAATGAGAATAGAGGGTTGTTAAAAGAAACCATGGATGCATGCAATAAAACAGTTTACTTGGGACCAAAAAGCTCGGAACCATTAAGAGCAAATCAAGCGGCAGCCTACGCCTATGGTATTTTAAGTATAAATGGTAAGTGATTATATGATAATTGATGTACCCATGCACGATAAATTTGAAGAATTAAAAAAAGTATTAAATGGTATTAAAAAAGGAGAAAAAATATTAATTATTGGAGATAGCGATGGTGATGGAATTCCAGGAGCAGCAATATTTGCGAAGATATTAAAGAAATTAGGATTAGAATATAAAAAAGATTTTCAAGTAGTGTTTGTTGAACATGATTTTAGGAATTTTATAAAAGAAAATAAAGAACAGCAAGAATATTTTAAAACTTTTAATTATCTATTTTTAATTGATATGTCCATGGATGATTATTCGTTCTTAACAAATAATTATATTTGTGTTATAGATCATCATAAAGCAGAAGGAAAGGTTAATTTAATGATTAATCCGATGTATGACTCGGAAATGAAAAACAAAATAAATTGTTGTGCCTGTGCATTATGCTATTGCATATATAGTTATATGTTTGGCGAAAATAAAATATTGCAAAAAATTGCATTTTCTGCATCTGTTGCAGATTGGTTTCCAATGGGTTCCTTGCCCTATTTGAATATTTCAAAAGATGATCCAGAATATTTTGTAAATGGAGGCTATGTTATTCCATCAATTTATCCATTAACAACAATATGTTATTTGGCCAAAGATTTAGAATTTGGTTCTAGTTGGGCTTTTGAAAAATTCTTTTTTGAAACGGATAAAGATTTAAAGTCAATAGCAATATTACCATTAAATTTTTATCAAAAATTAAATAAACAACATATTAATGCATCAAAAATAATGCAAACTGTTTTTGATACTGCCGAAACTTATACTAATTTAGTAATATTGGTTTTAAAAGAAAAAGATAGAGAATATAAAGTTACAATAAATACCACTTTACAAGCAGTTTATTCAAATGTTACGAGTATAGTTTGTTTTGAAAATAAAAAAGAAAAAGGTTATAACCTTTCAACTAGATCTCAAATAATTGATTTAGTTAAATTAGGAGATTTTGTTAAATCACAATTAAAAACAATGTCTGGCGGGGGGCATTCTGTTGCTGCCGGTTTTTTTGTTAAAAAAACAGAATTTGAAAAATGTAAAAAGCTAATAATTGAAAACTATGAAAAGTTTAGAAAGTGAATTCATGAATATTGATGGTATTTATTTTGGAACATCTGGTGTTCCAGATAATTATTTTAAAACAAAGTATAAAAAAGACCGGAAGAATATTGTTGATTGGCTCCACGATTTAAATTTAAATGCCTATGAACATTTGTACACCTATGGTGTTAGAGGTTCTGAAGAAAAGAATGAATATATTAAACGAAAAGTCAACGAATATAATATAATGTTATCTTTGCATTCTCCTTACTATATTGTTTTAACAAGTGATAAAAAAGAAACCATTGAAAATTCACAAAAAGAATTATTAAAAACATTAGATAGTGCAAAATATTTTAATTGTAAAAGAATAGTTTTGCACCCTGGGTTTACAAATAATAAAGATGCTTTGAAAAGTTTTATAAAAAATTTAAAAGAAACAATTGCAATACACGAATATGCAAAATATATTGTTCCAGAAACTATGGGCAAAAAATCTCAATTAGGATCTTTAGATGATATAATAGAAATTTGTAGAGAAACAGGAATTAAACCCTGCATAGATTTTGGTCATTTGCACGCTCGTGATCAAGGTTGCTTAAATAATGAAAATGATTTTAAGAATATTATTGAGAAATTAGAAAATAGTTTAGGTAAAGCAAGTATTAAAAATCTACATTGTCACTTTTATCCTGTAGCCTATACTGACAAAGGAGAAAAGGTTCATAGGGCTGCAATGGAAGAAGATGCATTTCCTAAATTTATACATTTTGCCCCAATAATAAAAGAATTTAATCTAGAACCAGTATTAATATCAGAATCCCATAATAGTCAAGATATTGGTGCTTTGCAAATGAAAGATATTTTAAGTAAACTGTGAGTTGTATATTTATGAGTTCATTAATAATTAAAGATATTGTATATGGTGAGTTTGAAATTACAGAACCTGTATTAATTGAATTAATAAATTCAAAACCTGTTCAAAGATTAAAAAATATTTGGCAACATGGTTTGCCAAAAAAATATTATTATATGCCAACCTTTACAAGGTATGATCATTCCTTAGGAGTAATGTTATTATTGAGAAAATTAAATGTAAGTTTAGAAGAACAGATTGCTGGCTTATTACACGATGTTTCGCACACTGCATTTTCACATGTTGCTGATTATTTTTATGGAACTATGGGAAAAGACGATTATCAGGATTCTATTTTAGATGAATTTCTTTTGCAAACAGAAATACCTCAAATATTAAAAAAATATAGTTTAAATGTTGAGAATATTTTGAGTAGTGAAAAATATACTTTATTGGATAGGCCAGTACCTTCGCTATGTGCTGACAGATATGATTATGCAATAAGAGAAATATATATGATGAAATCAAAAACTGACGCGGCAAATTTAACAAATTCTCTAACAACTAAAAATCAAGAAATGGTTTTTAAAGATTATGATTCTGCAAATTTATTTTCAAATTATTTTTTAGAATTTCAAAAAACGCATTGGGGCGAACCAGGAGATATGTATAGATATTTGTTTTTTGCAAATCTATTAAAATATGCAATAGATAAAAAGGTAATTTTAGAAACTGACTTTCGTAAAGACGATTATTATATTATAAATAAATTAGAAAATTCAAAAGATATTTTTATTCTTAATGCTTTAGAAAAAGTTAAAACAAAATTTAAATTTAAAATAGTAGAGTCAGAAGAAGACCATTTGTTGGTAAATAAGTTTAGATATGTTGATGCAAAATATTTTGATAATAATAGACAAATAAAAAAAGTTTCAGAAACAAATTTGAAATTTAAAAGAGATTTAGAAATAGCAAAACTAATTCACGAAAAAGGATATAAAATAAAGTTATTAAATTAAATTTATTTCTTTGCTATTTTCCAAAGTTGTTCAAAATATTTCTTGTAGTTTTCTGCAAATTCTTCATTTTCAATAACTACTGCAAATGGTTCTTTTGTCCATGACTGTAATACTACTTTATTTGAATAAATTTGCGTTGCTGCTGGTGAAATAGAAGTAATTGGCATAAATTTGTAATTTACATATTGCATTGATTTGGGAAACTGATTAATCTTTTTTTTGACATCAGAAGTATTATTATAAATTATTTTCATCCAAATCTTTTTTTTAATTCGTTCCTGATGCCAATGTTCCATAAATACTGGAATTACTTCATAGGATGAACGAGAGCTTCCAAAAGATAAAAATTCTTTAACATTGGATTTTAATATATCATTCATTACTGCCTTTAATCCTTCTTTTCCTTCATAAATTTCAACTTTTGGTCTTTTTTGTCCCTTAGTTTTATGCAATAATTCTAATTTGGGCAAAACATTTTGTAAAAGTACTTCCTTTTCTTTTAAACTTAATAATAGTTCTTTTGGATCTGATGCTCTAAAATATTTTTTTCTTTCTAATTTTGAATAGGATATTAAGCCAATGTTAATTAACCTTTCCAATATATCATAGGTTAATGTTCTTGGTAAATCACTTTTCAGCGCAATATCATTTGCTGTTGAGTCTCCTAGAGATAAACAAGCCAGGTAAGTTTTGGCTTCCTTTTCACTCAATCCATATTCTTTTAAAGCAATTAATAAATTATCCATAATAATATTATAAAAAT
>CAIWXP010000080.1 GCA_903916665.1 Candidatus Iainarchaeum sp.
TAAATTAAACATTATGGTTAATGGATTATTAGATAATACTACATTTGAATAATCACTATTTAAATAGCTATAATTCTCAACAAATTCCTTTGGTACAACTAAAATAACATTAAATGAATTAAAAGTTTCATTACTTATATTTTCAACAGTCACACCAAGTGTATTTCTATATTCTGATATTCCATTAACTCCTAAAACTCCTTTTGTTTCTAATTGATAAATAAATAAAACTTCTTTATTGGTTGCAATTCGTTTATTTTCAAAATCTAATTTATTTAAAGTATCATTACTTATAGGTAAAGAATTTGCAAAAACAGAATAAACTTGTTTTATTTCAACAGGTTTGTTAATATCAATAAGTTTTCCCAAATCTGATTTATTTAAACATTTATCAAAACAACAAAAATTAGAATCAAATGTGACAGTATAATTATTTGTACAAAATTCATTTATATCGCATATTTTTCCTTTCAATTCGTTACAACCATAGATTACAACATTACTTGAAGATCCTCCTCCACTAGCTGCTTGTTCTTGAGTATATACAGTAAAATGGTCTTCTTGACTATAGGCACTACAATTATTATAATCACCATAGTAATTGTCACAGGCTTTAACTGACCAATAGTAGGTATTTCCTGGAACTACTTCCAAATTATCAAAAAAATTATTTGGTGTGTTTAAATCAGTTATTTTATTAAAATCTAGATTTGATTTAAATTTAATAAAATACATTATTGAATCATTTTCTAAATCTGTTGTTGCTAACCATTTCAAATTAACACTGGTTACATTTGATACATTTGGTTCAGGTATTAAGAAAGGAATATTTGGATGATTATTACCTACTATACTCGCATTTACACTTAGATTAGATGCAAATATACTAGATATCAAATAAATAAAGATAAAAACTAAGATGAAAAAATTCTTGTACATGTTATCAGTATGAAAACTTTTTTTTGTGTTTATGTCTTTTAGAATGTTTAATCAAAAAAAACAATATAATTAAAATGATAATTAATCCTAAAACAGATGAAATGATGACTATAAATAATATTCTATTTTTACTAATTTGTAATTTATACCAATCAGGAGTATTAGAAAATGAATTATTTCCAGAATTAGAAAAATTCAATATAAAATTTGTTGATGTTGTGGGTTTAATCTTTGTTCCTGAAACATCATCTAAAAATGCCATTTTTACTTTCACATTAATTGTATAGGTTCCTGAATCTAATAATGGATTTAAGGTTAACATTACTGATTTTGTTTCTGAATTATTTAAAATAAAATCATTTTCCGAAAAACTATAATTTACAATACTATTAACATTTTGATCATTTGTAGATAATTCTAAAGAATATATACCTGTTGAACAAATAGTTTTGGGATCTGGATCTTTATCATAAACTGTAAATGTTAAATAGGCTGGTTTATTTTTTGTAACATCTAATTTATATCCACCACCAGCAACCCCTATGCAAACACTCGCATTAATAATTGTTGTTAAAAATAGTAATAAAACTATTAATGCAAAATATTTTTGTAGATTCATAAAATTACCTATTTATGATGCTGAGATATTTAATGTCATTGTACCTGTATAATTTCCCTTTGGCGTATTTGCAGGAACATTTAACATTAAAGCAATGCCCAAAGATCCTGATGTTGGTTGTGTACCTCTAACTATTTGTGGGCCAGTTATTGGAGAACCACCATCTATAAAAGGAGTATTTGGTGTGCCAGGTATAAATATGTTACTTGCAGAAATTGTATTTGTTCCTGAATTTAAATCACTTTCTGCAGCAGTAAAATTTAAATCTACATTTCCAGTATTTGTAATAGTTACTTGATTTTTATCTGCACCCATTACTGCTGGATTATTAGTAGTATCTGCAGAACCTGTAAAACTAATTGTTGTTGCATCTAAACTCATTGCAACATATTGACTAACTGTTAAACCACTAGATAAATAATATGCTTTTGAATTTGACAAATCAGAAACATTTGTAAATATTTTTGTTGTTCCTGCTTTAAATTTAACAGACCAATTATTTGAATCAACATGCAAACAATAATTTGTAGCTGACTCTTCACAACCATCTCTGTTACCTCTAATTAAAGTAGAATTATTTGCTTTCAAAACAAAATGATCCCAATTAGAAGTACTTTCATTATTTACATCTGTTGCAGTATAAACTTGTAAAACCAATGAAGATAAATTTAAATCATTCACACCATCGGCATCAGACACAGTTAATTTAATGGTAAAACTAGATCCTGGGTTTATGGCCATGGTTGCGCTACAAGTACTCACACTACATATATTAATTGCAGAGATTATAGGCGCATTATTACCTATATTTGCACTAACATCCAATCCCGTAGCATAAATAGAACTAAAAAAAACAAAACCTAACAATATAATTGAAATCATAATTGTAGAACCAATAACAACCTTACTCATAGCTTCACCTCGAAGTAGTATAAATATTCTCTAAAAATATATATAGCTTTCTATA
>CAIWXP010000081.1 GCA_903916665.1 Candidatus Iainarchaeum sp.
CGTTGGTGATAGTCATGATACCAAGCTTGACCAATGGTTAAATGATTATATTGGTGATAATGGATCCGATGATAGTCAAACAACTAATCAAAATAATATTATTAAGGCGACCGTCAGTTTAGTTTGTCCCCTTTCAAGTGATTATTCTAAAGCATCTGGGGGTTCGGGCACGGTTATTAGTTCAAGCGGTTTGATTTTAACTAACCAACACGTTATTGACGGCACCGTGGGTTGCTTTGTGGGTTTTGTTAATAATGCGGACGATATTCCAAATTTTAATTTTTCCTCATTAGACCAATTTGCTGATATAGTTAAATCGTCAAGCGACGATATGGCCGTTTTGCAAATTAGAAAACCAGCTACAGGTTTAGCCTATATTAATATAAGTGGAAATAGTGTAAATAATACAATGTTTGGTAATAGATTAACGGTTTATGGCTATCCTGGTATAGGTGGCGATAGTATAACTTATTCTAGTGGTGATTTTAGTGGATTTTTAGGAAATTATATAAAAACTACCGCCTTTATGGAACACGGAAATTCAGGTGGTGGAGCATATTTAAAAAATGGTATGTATATTGGAATCCCTAGTGGCGGCATTAAAGGTTCTGATAGCGTTATTGGTTTGATTCTATCTATTAATAAAATTAACTCTTGGTTGTCCGGAGTTAATTTAAATCAAAAAACTCAAGCTAGCTCTGATGTCCAAAAGGCTTGGGCTGAAACAAATCCAAACGATATTGAACAAAAAATTAAGTCAGTTGATATGTCTAATATAAAAATTGCTGTTTATTCCAGCCCAGCAAAGAATGGCTATATTGATACTTCGGCAGAAAGTAATTTTAATAGCCCCGTTTTTGTTATTAGTGGCCTAGATAATATAAATGGTTATTATATTTATTTTGGCGACCAAATTAACGCTGACCCTACTAAAGTTGGAAAATTTATTACTAGCAATGAATTTTCAGCAAATAAATTAATTAAAAGTGGCTCCTATTATTTTATCGTTAAAGCTAAGGATAATGACGGAGTTATTAGCGATTCGGTTATAGTAGAATATAAATATAAATCTGCTAATAGTAGCACGCGTATATCTGGGCAGAATAATGCCACACCGCCAGGCATAGATAAAAAATTATCAGCTAGATTAAGTGGCCGATTATTACTCCAAGTTGAACAAGGCGGAATTATTTGGTATGTTGATACTAAGGATAATTATCGCTACAAAGTTACTTTTGATAATGCTTTAAATTTATTTAGAAAATTATCATTGGGTATAACTGATAACGATTTGGCTAAAATACCAGTTGCTGGCAGTGGCCAAAAAGGCGATTTAAATGTTAGAAATAGATTAAAAGGCAAGTTGCTTTTACAGGTTCAAAAAAATGGCGAAATTTGGTATGTGGATATTGACGGTTATCGCCACGGGGTTACTTGGGATAATTTAATGAGTTTATTTAGGGGTTTGTCTTTGGGCATAAAAGACTCCGATTTAAATAAAATACAAATTGGAGATTAAAATTTATAAACTAATTTAAAATTTATGAACGGTTTTAAACCCTATGTTTCTATTGTTAATTATAAAATTTTAATGGAAGGCGAAGACGCTATAAAAATAGTATTAAGCTCTAATGACAAAAAATTATTTAAGGAAATAAGAGAGGACGAAAAACCAGATTCTTTTGGTAAATATTATAGAGCCTATAATCTTGGAAGAACCGAATGTGCCCAAGAAATGAATATTGATGAGGCAACGGCAATTAATGAATTTCAAGAAGCTATTAATGAGTTTAATAACATTGCGGATTATGTGGAATATAAAAATGATGTTAATAAGTTTTTATTAAAAAAGGCAGGCAATCTTATAGCTGATAATATAACTAATTTTTTGCAATAATTGTTCCCACGTAGTCCCAACCTCTCCGCAGTTTGTCAATATCGTGATTTTCAG
>CAIWXP010000082.1 GCA_903916665.1 Candidatus Iainarchaeum sp.
AAATAATTATATAATAAATAAATTAAAACTAATGCAAAAAATATATACTAATTAATTACATATATAAATCTAGGTCTTTATCATTTTTGTCTTTTTTCTCATTAAACGATAAAGACATTTGTTGCAAATCTCTTTCATATTTATTTGGTTGCGATTTTCGCTCTCTAATTTTAAAAAAAACAGGATATTTAACTGCAGAACCAACTAATAAAGCTTCTCCAACCCCCAAACCAGTAATCAATTTAATACTACTTCCATCTAACCCTTCTGAAGATTCAGAAATATGTTTTAAATCATTAGGGTTTATAACTCTTAACAGTAAATGAGTGTTACATTGACTTAATACTGTGGTAGATAAATTAATTGGTCTTTGAGATACCAAACATAGAGCACAACCAAATTTTCTTCCTTCTCTTGCGATGGTCTCGAAAATTTGCCTTGATTTCATAAATTCTTCTGTTCCACTTTGTGGAATAAATTGATGTGCTTCTTCTAATATAATTAAAAGAGGATTTATTTTTTCCAATCTTCTCAATTCAAATAATTTATTTGAAATATAGGCAACAATTAATTGTTTGTGACTCATATTCAAAACGTTTGATAAATCAATAATTGTCAATTTACCAGGTTCTATCAATTTAAAAATATCAAAAGTACTAGTTTTAGAAAATAGGTTTTGTGATTCTGCCAAATTCAACCAACCCAATAAAGGTTCTTTTACATTTACTTTTAAAGGACTTTCATCAATATACTTAATTAAATCTTTTAAATCAAAAACTCTTGTATTATCATTTTCTTTAAACTCACGTAATATACGCAATAATTCCCTTTGTTGCGTTTCTGAAATATTCCCTAAAAATTTAAACAACAAAGAATCATTCAAAGAATGTAATGCAAATTTCATTGTGCTTGCATCATAGTATCTTGTTAAATTATGATAACTTACAAATTCTTTTGATGCAGGTTCTGCAAAATTTTTATATTCTCCATGAACATCAAATAAAATCATACCCAAAGAACCTTGATCCTTAGGAATACTTAATAATTCTTCTAACAAAACAGAAACAGTATAACTTTTTCCTGCCCCACTCATTGCTAAAATAGCCAAATGTTTTTGTAATAATTTTGAAACATTAATTTTAACATTTACGTTTTTATCGCTTTCTGCAGCTATGTTTCCTAAATTTAAACCACTTTCTGTAAAACCCAAAAAAGTTCTAATTTCATCAGCATCAGAAAAATAAACTTTTGACCCTGAAAAAGGAGGATTACTTATTCTAGCACTTTTTCCTTCTTTTATTGAACCTAACAACTTAACTTCAACCACTGTTTTGTTCCATTCTGTGGTAGGAAACTTATCTTTCAAAGAATCATAGTCTGCATGTATTTGCTCAAAAAAAGGATTTAATCTAAATATACCAATTATCATACCAAAAATATGTTCTTTAATATGCGCTATACTAACAAATTCACCAGTTTTGACTGTAATGGTATCATTTAGTTGAAAGTATGCCTTATCTATGCTAGGAGTACCTTCGTAGCTCAATATAGTACCAATAGAATCTTTTGCCATAGTAATAATACATACACAAAGGTTTTAATATTATCTTGATTATTGCTAAACTATTAAAAAAAGTAATTTCTATATTTTTATTACTATTCTTTTAAATATTAATATGGTTATAATAATCAAAAATAGAACTATGGTCAATACAATAATTAATATAACTAAAGGATTATTAAAATCAATGGATTTTTGTTCAAGAAGTACATTATTTGTAATATTTGAATCTTTAATTTTATCAATACAGTTTCCAGCCATACAAACTTTCCCACCATCACAAGCAATTCCATCATCAACGGCATTAAAAATACATTTTCCTAAATAACAAGTATCTAAAGAGCATGGATTGGAATCATTACATTTAATTCCCAAGCAAGAATCATTTGCATTCATATTAAACAAAGCTATTGGTGCACTCAAATGATTAAATGTTAAATCTATACTATCCTGAGAATTAATATCCGTATTAAAGTAATAATTAACATTCTTTTTTTCATTGGGCTTTATAGAATCTAAA
>CAIWXP010000083.1 GCA_903916665.1 Candidatus Iainarchaeum sp.
TAAGAGATAGTGGTGTTCATCAATATATTTTTTAATTGCATTTATTGTATACATTGTTGTTAAGAAAAAATTGTCATTCCAACTATTTTCTCCGCCGTGACCCATATATTCACCTTCATAGTAAATCACAGGATAATACATACCATCATTTGTTTTCATTATATAATAATCATAGTGTTTATATTTTGTCATTATCTCAACTCCTTAATTCATTTAAAAACTTTTCTATTATCTTTTCTAATTTATATTGTTCATTAGGACCAAAATACATATTCTCACTTCTCCAAAGGTTCTTTCTTAGTATAAAAATATTTTTTATTACATTTGGGGCAAAAAACATACATATCAGTTAAATTTATATCTAAATATTTTGTATGCCCCTTTTTACAACAAAACTTATTTGCTAACTTTAATTTTGGATTTTTGGGTAACATAAATATTTTATCTGTACTCTTGGGTTTAGTTTTAATAAACCAAATATTATAATCTTTACAAATATTATCATATATTTTATTCATAATATCCCCTCTTTGAATAATTTATTAAATAACCAATCTTTAAAACCTAATTTATCTTCTTTAAACATTTTATTAGAATCTTTATATTCAGTATATTCTTTAAAAGTTAAAGGGCAATCTATCATAAACCTTAGATAATCATTTGAATATTTTTCATAGAAGGCAATTTGGGATTTGTAATTATCTTTTAAAATAAACTCTTGGTCTTCTGAATCTATATCTCTTGATAAATAAAATATTTCTAATTTTGGCAATTTATTCATACTACATCACCTGTTCGCTTTCTTTAATTAATTTCCATCCAAACATCTAATTTTGGTTTCTCCATAGTTAATCACCCATCTCAACTCTAAATCCCAAAGCTATTATAAATAATATTAATGATAAACTAACCCATAACCAATTACCAAAACATACATTTATTGTCACAGATATAAAAGTTAATAATAGTAATGCGTTACCTATTATTGTACACCAATTTGAAAAACTATATTTTACCATTCATAATCACCTGAGTTATCTTCTGCTTGAACTATATATTTTGAATTACCATTAATAAATTTACTACATTCTTTGCAAACATGTTCAACTTGATAAGACATAAATTCAGTATCATAAAACCAAATTACTTTTAATTTATCTGGTACAATTCCACACATACTACATTTATTCATTATCATCAACCTCTAAATTACTAGTATAAAATAAATTTTCTTTATCTAATTCATAATTAACTATTACCAAAAATTCACTTTTCATAGAATTAACATTATCTTTAAAATACTCTTGTAATCCAACTGATTTGATTATAGCTTCAGGACAAATTATTTTTATCATTGAATCTATTTTATTTTTAAACAATGGCATAATCTTAAATAATTTTTCATCATACATTTCTTCTTCATTGAAATCTACTAATAAATTAAGTAATGCATTATCGTCATCTTTTAATTTTAAATACATTTTATAACTAATCATTTTAATCACTATCCCATTTGTTTCCAATAATATCATCATATCTTATATGTGCGTGTAATATAACTCCCATTATTTGATTAAATTCTAAATTATTTTCATCACAATATATTTTAACTAATTTCTTTATATTATTGAATATAGGTATATGTCTACCTTTAACTTTGCCTTCGTCATCAAACTTAGGTATTTCTATTTCATTTAGATTTAAATTTAATCTATACCATTCTAAACTGTGTGCCATTTGTGAATATGTATTCATATATTCTTCTTCGTTTTCTGAATTGTTAAATTGAGTCATATCTAAATTACCTTTAAATTTAAATGGCATTATTCTATCTCTTATTGGTGCGTCAAATAAATCATCAAAGTAACTACCTTCTTTCTTTGAACACTCTCTATCATTATAAAATATAACTACTGATAATCCTGACAGATCATATTGTTGTTTTAACATAGGTAAACCTTTAGTCATAGCACCTCTAGTATACACAGGACTATCATCTGTAATCTTGTGCAATAATTGTGATACATATTTTAATTGTTCTGTGTTTAAATCTTTTAATTCATTCATAACTAATAATGGTTTATCTAAAAACATTTCAATACCTGCAACTGTTTTAGGAGTGAAATTAATTAAATTATTTGTAAGTAAATATAATTGCCAAGTAATACTATCCTTACCAAAGTGTGGTTTAGTAGAGAATCTTAATCTTAATTTACCAACATAGGCAGATACAATTAATAACCTATATGCTAAGTAATCTAATTTATGTGAATGATTAATATCTCCACCCATTAAATCAACTAATTCTGAGAACTTTAATTCTCTCTTAGCTTCAATTTTTAATGGAGTATATTCAGTTATTATATGGAATACTTCTCTATTGCTAGATATTATCTTTTCATTATCAATTCTTAATGGTAGATTTTTTAAGTGATCTAAACCTATTGCATATTTTATTTTAGCAATACTAAATACTGCCATATTCTTTCCAAGTATTTGTTTCTCACCATCAAACTGTTCTAATGTAAGTAAACCTTTGAAGTGTAAGTTATAGAAATTTTTAATATTATCGTAGTGAGATAACAATATTACCATCCCTTTTCTAATATATATTCTACTTCTGACTTTAGATATGTAACTGGGATCATATTAAAGTCATTTTCTTTTACATGTATTACAGTTTGTGACCAAACATTTAATCCCCAAGACTCTAATAAATATCTATACATTGATAATTGTAAAGCATAAACATTCATTTTTGTATTTTCTAAATGTCCTAAACTATATAATAAAGATTCATTATTTTTATTATTGTTTGATAAATCTTTATTTGTTTTCCAATCATATAATTCTATTTGTCCGTTCTTATTTAACATTAATAAATCTATCTGGCCAGCTACTTTATATTTTTCAGAATATACTATAGTTTCCGTATCTAATAATTCTAATTTATAAGTTAATAGATTCTTTATTTTCTTTACTGATGTCATCCAGTTAATATATTGTTCTTCATACATATCTAATGAATTAATATTTAACATATTCTTTTCTGCTAGCTCGTGTATTTTAGTTCCAAATTCACTAGCATCAGTTCCTGCTTTATCCCATTCTTCTCTAAGTTTTTTAACTGATATTCCTTTCTTCTTAGCGCATAATTTTATTATAAATCCAGACTTATCAAACTCTGGTTTGTAATTACTTATAAGTTTTGTAACCGAAGCGTATTCATCCGAGCCTCTAAAGTATTGATGAGAGTCAGTTAGGAATGATATTTCTTTTGATTTATTTTTTAGTATGTAACTGTATTCATTCCTAATGCTCATATTATCTCACTCTCATTAACCTTTGCTTCGGGAATTTTTTTATCTTCGGGAGAAGTATTTATTACTAATTGTATCATCATAAACTCACCATTAGGTATGAAACATAGTTTATTTTCTCTAGTATGATCCACTATTGAACCTACGTTATTACATAGCCAATATATTTGTTTCTTTGATACAGTAAATGTTGCTAATCTTTGTCCCATAATATCCCTTAAAATAATTTAATTATACTACTACCTAATAATATATATATCTATCTAGTTTATATATCATACTATTGTTATGAAAATGATTTAAAAAATATAAAAAAAGAGATAGTTTTGTTTAGAAACTATCTAAATATAATATTTATAATCTTTTACCAATAACTAATGCTTTAATATTTAAAGAAGAAATTGTTGTACTATTTGTTAATTCTACACCAGTTGTTGCTACAGATAAAAATATTTTATTTGTTGCTTTATCAAATACAGTATTGTAAGTTGCACTGCTTTCTAATTGAACAAATGTATCTGCATTATTTAAACCTAAAGCACCACATAAATCAAATGTTACTCCACCAGTTGCATATTTGTTAAAACCTGCTATTACACCATAAGTTGTATACTTTTTATGGTATTCTGTACTCCAAAGTTTTGTTAATCCAACAGCCATTAAAACCACCTCATAAAGTCTGTTACACCATTTAATATTATTCGCACTTAAATAGATTTGCATTAAAAGGAGGATTTAAATAATGAATGGTTGTAATTATATTAGTTCTCTTATTATAGTAAGAGTGAAATCGTGAATTAAAATACATTTAAAAACATATCTTAATATCAGTATATTACTTTTAACTTTAAAAGGTTTTTTGAGATGGGTTCCTTTTAGAGGGTTTTATACTAGGCGAGCAGACTATATCAAGTCTACAAATTTTTCTTAAATTCTTTTTGCTAATTTTATTTATTTATTTCAGCCTTTAATGTAACTGCTTATATATTATTATAGATATATTTACTTATATTTAACTACGCAGAGATGGGTTTAAATGTTTTTACTAAGTGAGCATACTATATCATTA
>CAIWXP010000084.1 GCA_903916665.1 Candidatus Iainarchaeum sp.
AAGTATTCCAATGCATTTTGACTACTATCTTGGTAATCAATTTCTTTAAACTCTGAACTTATTGCCAAACCTTTGAATTCTTTTTCTAAATATTTTTTGCTTGAAACTATTGGTTCATTTTTTTCAACATTAATTCCAATTTCCATATATATTGGTTTGCCATTGTTTCCAGAAACAACCTTTGTTGGTTTTCCAGTTGTCATTTGGCTAAACAATATACATCCTGATGCACCAATACCCTGTTGACCACGCATTTGAATTAATCTATGAAATTTAGTTCCTGCCAATAGTTTACCCAAGGCTTTGCCCACACTTTTTTCATCAATTCCCGGGCCATTATCAATAACATGAATTTCAAAATGTTCTTCCCCTAACTTAACAATTTTAACTTCAATTTCTGGCAATATTCCTGCTTCTTCACAGGCATCAATAGAATTAGCAACATACTCGTGAATTATTGTTGTTAATGATCTTAATTTACCATAGAGCCCAAGCATTTGTCTATTTTTCTTGAAAAATTCAGCAATAGAATGCTCTCTCAATTTATTAACTTCATCTGGCATAAAACCACTATTCACACTATTATTATCTTGCAATTAAAATAAAAATAGCCTAAGGGTTTATAAAGGTTAATGGATTTATTTTGTGAGTGATATTGATGCCTGAACTAGTTAAGCCAAGGAAATTTAAAGGTCAAAGATTTGGTCCTTTTAGAGGCTCTACACCAAAAGGTGTTGTTCAGACTTTGGATGTTGGGACAGGAGAATCAGAAAGATTTTTGGCTAAAGCGCGAGGACAAAGAAATAGACAATATGTTTCCGTTGATCCCGGTACTCTTTCCTATAGAATGGATAATGTTGAAGCAGTTCAAGATTTTGTTTTAGAATATTTAAAAAATTGTATTGCATTGAGAACTAGATTTAGAAATATAAATTTTGACATGCCCCAACCAAGTGTTGAAGCCTATGATTTTAATCAGGTTTTTGATTTATTACCAAAAGTTTTATTACCAAATGGTAAAGTATATATAATATCAGAGGTACCGGGTTTTTTAGAACAATTAAAAAAAATTGCAGATCTAAAAGGTTTTTCCTCAAGACTTCAACCATTATTATCTGAAGCAGCAAAAAAGCAAATATTTGAAAGAATAAGGTTAGGTATTAAACCAGAATTAAATGGTGTTCCTATGACTCCGTTTATGGAAAAAATGTTTAACAAAGGATTATACAGATTGGAAGTAACCTATTCTTTAAAACAAGCCTTTTCTAATGATAGACAAAGAAGGGGAGTTTGGCCCCACTAATCTAATATATGTTCATCATTTTCTCTTTCGTTGTCTAATTCATCATTATAATCTATGTAGTTACTTTCACTATTAGAAACATAGTCTAAACCTTTTTTCATACTATCTATATATTTTTTCACACTTGCAACATTCGAACCTTTTAATAATCGCATTATTGATTCATGAGCAATTCTTATTTTTGAAGCTTCGCCAATAACAGCAATTGTTCTACCCTGTACTGATACATAACAATCCAATGAATCTTCCAAGAATTTTCGTATTGTTCCTTGAGCACCAATTATTCTTGCTTTTCTAGTTTCCAATGTTTTTTCAGTGTGTATTCCTAAATCATGTAAGTTAATAATATTTAAAACAATATTATCATCTAAAAGATATCTTGCATGTTCTGGTGAAAAACCTCTTCCAATGGCTTTTATTACTATTTCTAACTTATAAAAAGTAACTGGATTAGCATTTTCAGTTGTTATATCTATATCGCCAGTTGCACTATCTACAGTTATTTTACAATCTGCCAATTCTTCTAGTTCTCTTCTTGTTTGTCCCTGTTTTCCTATAACTGCTCCAATTCTCAGTTTTGGAACTTTAATTGAAATACTATTACTCATAGAGATGCCTCCTTTATTTCCTGTTTTATTTGTTTTTCATCTACTTTTAATCCATTGTGTCTAAAAAATTTTGTAATTATTTTAATATCTCTATCTAAAAATTTTTTTGCATTTTTTGTTTTAGTTCCTAGACTTTGACCCATGTCAATAAAGTATAGTTTCTTTTTATAAAAAATCATATTATATTCTGATAAATCTGCATGAACCATATGGCATTTGTAAATTAATATTTTCAT
>CAIWXP010000085.1 GCA_903916665.1 Candidatus Iainarchaeum sp.
AAATACTGTTTGCTTTCTTTAAAGAATACTTCAATACTCCAACGTATTTGATATGTTTCCATTAGCTTAACAAAATTTAGATTTAAATCAGTAGTCAACAATAAATGCCATTTCGTTGATTTCCCCATTTTTATATAGAATAAATTAACACGAATACCTTGATAAAAACATGCAACTTTAATGTATTGAGATTTTAATTTTCTTGAGTGTTGTGTATGTTTTTGGTAAATTTGGGGTATTTTAGTTACTGGCATTTTTCTTCCAGAAATATCTGTAAATAGTTGATTATTTATTCTAACCATTGATATTAATTTGATACTCCCATTTTTCAATTCTCTTAATTGCTCTAATAAATCGTAGCAAAAGAACCAACTATCAGTAAGAACATAGTCGGCTATAAATCCGTTTTTTACTACTCGCTTCAACATCTTTAGCATACTGCTTATTTTGTCAACATCGGTTTCTCGTCTGCGAATATTACCACAGCTTCCTTTTGCTACCCCCTTTTTGTGTTGTGCCTTTCTTTCTTTGGTTGTTAATCCAAATAATTTATCTTTTGCATAATATCGTTTTATTCTTTGCTTTGCTTCTATGCTAATGTTTTTATTAGTAGATAATTCTTTTTGTAAAATATCTAAATTCTTTTTTGCTTTGTCAAAAGATAGTTTTGCTTTGTCATATTTTGTTTGATAGGATTTACCCTGTTTATTATCTATTGAATATTGGGCTTTCACTAATTGTTCTTCTTTTATTTTCAATGTCGATTCAGCTTTCTCTAACAATTTCTCTGTTGTCAATAAATTATGTTGAGCTTTTTTATATTCCTTTTGTAGTTTTTCTTGTTTACTACCTTTTTCGCGATGTAAACTAAAATCTAATGGAATAAAACTTGCTCCATCCCAAAATCCACACACCAACAATTTAAAGCCTAGTATAAAGCGACCAGATACATGGTCATTTACAAAACCTACTTTCTCTATTTTCTTTCCTGTCTTTTCTAATAATGAATCATCGAAAATAATTGCTGTTATACCATTGCTTATTAATTTGGTATTTTTGTTAATTAAATATCTGAAACGTTTAGATAGTAGTATTAACAATTGCCTCCAATCAATATTCTCATTATTTTTAATGTCATAATAAACATCTTTTTGCCCTTGAAAATCAGAAGTCTTAATACCTGATGAATATAGTGAATAAATACTAGCAACACCATAAAATGGAAGTAAAACAAGAATATTTAATAGGTTAGATACTTTTATACCTTTACTCTTCAATTGATTAAATAATGAAAAATATTTCTTCAAATTGAAAACTTTCATCACATCTGTTAATGATGAAGTCATTTTTTCAGAATCTGAAATAATAATTTTCAAATCTGAGAAATCTTTTGTAATTTTGTTCTGTTGCATATTTCTTTGATTTTTGTTATTTGTTGTTTAACACTCACAAAATTACAAATTTATATCGAAATATGCAACATTTTGTTTTTATATATCTGAT
>CAIWXP010000086.1 GCA_903916665.1 Candidatus Iainarchaeum sp.
ACTTACTATTTCAACAAAATCACTATTATTACTAGTATATCCAGCAATAACATCAAATTCACCGGAAAGATTCTTACCTTCATAGGGAACAGCTAATTTATAGGTTCCTTCATAGACAGGAATAAATGTTGCCATTCCGTTTTCATCGGTAGTATATTTCCAATTTTTATCATTATAACTAACTACTATTTCTTTATTATTTTGAGGTGCTTTATTTTCATCATAGATAGTTATTTCCTGTTCTTCACCTAAACCTAATTTTGATTTATAGGTTAAAATATAACTACCAAATGCAATTACTGATTTATTCAATTGATTCTGATCTTTGATTTTATTTTTATCTTTACTACCACTATCAACAATTTTATTTATGTCAATATTATTATTTACATCACTATTAATATCACTATTTGTATCTCCACCGTTACCAGTATCACAATTGACACAGGCTTTTGTTTCATCAAAAAATTGCATATTAAAACTAAAATCATTATTACTAGAATAATCATCTCCACTAATTGACAATGATATATCTTTTGATGCTGCTAAAAATAAAATTACATCTTGATTATTAGTTAAATCATAGTCAGATAAATTATTGTGTAATAATTTATTTTTTATTGTTTGTAATCTTGCAGAATCTTCTGATTTATTCATATTTAAATCTAAAGATCTTATTATTGTTGCATCTAATTCTGTATCTGAAACTAAATTACTCAAATTAAAATTAATATCATAGTTTGTAACGGATTTACTTTTTTGAGGAATCATAACTTTAGAAAAATCATTTGTTGAAACTTCTGTTGGATTTAATTGTAATAAATTTCTATTTGAAGATAAATTACCTATTTTATTTATTTCTAATTGTTCAATATCGTAGGTTAATTTATAATTTTTTTCAACGTTCATTTTTATTGTTTGACCATCATTTAAATCAATTGTTTTTGATTCATCGTTTAATTTTATATTAACTATTCGTCCATCATATAATACTAATTTCATTTTACCTAGAGAAATATCATTTTTAGTATTTGATTCTCCACTTGCTGAAACTTCCAAAGAGAATGTTAAACTTCCTGTATTATCTAAATAATCATAGATGTCTTTTACTAAAGGCAATATTGAATCATAGGTTATTTTTACGTTTTCTAAATAATCATTTGTATCCAAATCATTTAATGTTCTTGATAGATATTCTATTTTGTTTTTATCACCAACTAAATATAATCTTAGATTAGCAGAACCTACTGATTTTTTTCCTGTTTTATATACCTTCATTTGAATATCCGAAGATTCATTTACTGATAAATCCCCATAGACAGTTGCAACTGGATAAATATCAAATTTATTTGATGATGATCCTCCGCCTCCTGCTAATCTTATTGCTCTTGACCAGTATACTGATAATGGTAAATTATCAACAAAACCATAGCCTGTTGATTTTACATTAATTGGATAATCACATATTCCAATAGGATCTGTAGTATCTTGAGGACATAGATTATTTCCATCACTGTTTAGCCATAGATTTCCACCTATATATAAAATATCATCATTTAGAATTACTATATGTCTTTTATTAGTGTTTTCTTGTAAACTAATATTGAAATCAAAAGCTAAATTATTATTTCCAGAAGTTACAATAAAATCATTATTTGTATTTATATCTTGGAATAAATTGTTATAAATTAATCCATTTACGTTTGAATCTGTTATATTAAACAATGAATCTAACGTAAAATTAGAATCAGTTAAGTTAAAATCAATTAAATTAGAATTATTAATTGTTATTATTGAATTAGTAGTATCTTGGTTTGATAATCTATCAAAATTCAAACCATAAATATTGCTATCTTGGATATTCATATTAAAATGATTGAATTTATAACTTGGTTCAGCATGAATA
>CAIWXP010000087.1 GCA_903916665.1 Candidatus Iainarchaeum sp.
AAATAGTAATTATACTGATGTAAATTTTTATGATTCTCATATTATAGGTACCAATGGTAGTTACGGTTTAATGATAGATTATGTAAATGTATTAAGTGTATATAATTTAGATATTAATCAATATGATAATAATAATGGTTCAGTTATTAGTAACAAACCAGATTTAAATAAATTGAATATTTATAATTCAACTATAAATTTAAATAGTGCAATATTTTTGAATCAAAGTGGTAATGATCCTAGTTTTTTAACCATTGATTTAAATAATGTTGATGCAAATTCTTTGATATTTAAGAATTTAGATGTTAATAATTCTGAAAGACCTGATTTTATAGGTACTGCATATTTAACAGTTCATGGAAATTCAGATGTGAATTATATTGCATTTTATGATGTTAATTCATTTGAAAGTGAAACACCATTAATACAATTCTATGATTTAAATGATAGTTTTGTTAATATAGATCTAAATAATCAAAATATAGAAATAGATAATTTATATTTTATGTTTGGAGATGTAAATTTAGATACAAATGTTGTTAGGCCTGCAAATATAAATACAGTAAATTTGAATAATGTAATATCAAACAATGGTCCACCATTAACGGTTGTTTGGGGTAGTAATATTAATAATATGAATATATTAGATTCAAACATTAATGGATCAATTAGTTATTTGATAGATAATAATGCATTAAATATTGATTTTAATTTATTTGATACAAATATTTATGGTGGTCATGATTCTGCATTTGGAGTTATAGGTTGGCTTAAAAATAATGATGTAAATAGCATAAGAATTAATTCAGGTTTTTATGATTTAAATGCCTATAATGGGTATAATTATAATACTAATTCATTTTTAACTTTACAAAGTTCAAGAGTACATTATTTTGAATTAACTAATGCCTCTTTAATAACAAATCAATTGGTTGATATAAATTTAGAGGCTGATAATTATAGTTCAGTATTAGGTGGTAAAGTTTACAATAATGTATTTATTAATTATGATAATAATGATATATTAATTCCAGTTCCGTCAAATAGATTTAATGTTGATTTTAATTCTAGATTAGAAAATAACGCATTAAAAAGATCTTATTTAACAAAAGATAGCTCAACATATATTGGTGGAAATGCTTGGACAGATAGTGATGGAAATGATTATTGTAATATTGATAATGCAGCACCCTATGGTATATGTGATAATACCTTTGTTATAAAAGGATTGGATAAAAATTACATAGATCATTATCCTTTGTTACAATATTTTGCATCTAATAAAATTGACCTACAATTATTAAGTGCTGGTTTCGATTCTGATTTAGTATATGGTGATTGTAATGGTTATACTGATGAAGGTTTAGTTAATATGAGGATGTTATATACTAATCACGGACCAGGAAATGCAGTTGATTTTAATTTTATAACTTTCTTTGGAAATATATATGCGCCCGGATCATTTGGGGGCGGTAATACTGTAATGCATTATATTGGTGCAGATGAAAATCAAACATACATTAGCCCTACGTGTGCAGATACTGAATTTCCAACATTTGATTTTAATATTAATTTAATGTTATTGCCAAATAATGACTATGATACAAATATGTTGAACAATAGACTAACAGAAACAGTGCATATTTATCGTAGAGATGTGAATGTTTATGATATTAAAGTAAATAATTCTGTATTATATCCAGGAGATAATTTAGATTTTAATGTTTATGTAACAAATTCGGGAGATTATAATACTTCTGATTTGAATGTAATGTATTATATTTCTGGTTTGAATAGAGACTTTGACGAAAACTATCCTGTGGGTTACAGAGTAATTAATAATGTAGAACCTGGAAATTATGCTGTTGTTCCATTTAGTATTAATGTTCCTAGTGAAGCAAGAAGTGATTATTTAAGAATTAAAGCAAAAGTTATTTCTACAAAAACTGATTATAATGCTTTGGACAATGAATTTATTTCATCAGATCCTATAAGGGTAGTTGGTACATCAACAGATTTAATGATTAATGATGTAAATGTTTCAAGTACTTTACCTGGATCAAGAACAGTTAATTGTAATATAATGAATATAGGATTAGAACCTGCTTATAGTGATTATAATGTAATACTATTTGCAAATAGTCAATATATAGATTCAAGATTATATCACAATTCTGGCGCATTAAATTACATGTCAAATAAAATAGTATCATTTACAACAAACTTTAGTGCTGGAGATTATAATTTAGAATGTGATGTAAATTATTATGGAGACCAAGAAAATACTGACAATGATTCTTTACAAAAAACATTTCCATTTGCAAGCGTTACTGATTTAGAAATTGTAGATATAAATGTAATTCCTAATCCCTATGTTGTTGGAGATAGTAATATTAGAATTAGAACAGAAGTAAGAAATAATGGCTCAGTTAGCATTGCAGATTACAACATAAATACCTATGTAAAGCTATTTGGTATATGGATGCCAATGGAAACAAAAGAATATCATACTTTGAACGCTCACGCTACAAAATATATTGATGAGAATCTTCAAGATGATGGTATGAGTTTAGTGATGCCAGAAATAAGATATGAAATTGTATTTGATAGTAATAACTATAGGGATTCAAATTTATTGAATAATATAAAAGATTTTGATTTCAATATTAAATATAGAGATACAGAAATATTGGGTTGGAATATGAGTTCAACAGATTTTAATATTGGAACAGCTATTGATTTGAATTTTGTAGTTACAAATAATGGTAATTATCCAAGCTATGATTTGAATCTATGTTTTAATGATCCAAAGCAACATGATGCTTTTTGTCCTGGACATGATATTAATATAGCTGCAAATGAAACAAAAACAGTTACTGTTAGAGTACCCATTGGGGGTGGGGATGATAGCTATCCGAATCAACCAAATTTGAGTATATATTTGGTGCCTGATGATAATTATCCAGAAATAAATTATGAAAACAATTTTAAGCAATTTTTAAAAATTGCTACAATACATGGTCCTGCATTAAATGTTGCAGATATTTCTTTAGATGATACAAAAACAGGTAGTAGAAGAGTAGATTGTAATATATTTAATAATGGGGATATTGCAATCAATAGGTCATACACAGTTTCTTTGTACTATGCTGATGGTGATGCATTAATAAATAAAGTAACTCAATCTAATACAATTGCACCATATCAATCATTATTAGTAGGTGTAAATTGGACTGCAACAAATATTGGTGCTGTTGATTTGAAATGTGTTGTAGATGTAAACTATGATTTTACTCGTTTTATGGCTGGTTTTTATGATGATGTTAGCCATGATTTAACAAAGACTTTTACATTAACTGCTGTAGGAAATAATCCCGGTGGTTCTGGGGGAGGAGGCGGAGGTGGCGGCTCTGGTTCTGGATCTGGAAATAGTAGTCTGCAAACAAAATCAATTGTTATAAATCACGAAACTAAAAGTGCATTGATATTGTTTGATAACCCAGATCATTTTGGTGTTGATAATGTTGTAATCAAATACAAGGATATTAATGATCAGAATTTATCATTAAGTTTAGATAATTCTGTAAATATTTCTCCTAGTATGAAGATTGTTGGTCAAGATGATTTGAAGTATTTAGAATTTACTTATACAGGAAATCAAAATAATTTAGACTCTGTACAGATTAGATTTTCGGTACCTAAAGAAAAAGTAAATGATAAATCTACAATTAAATTGGCGAGATATTTTAACAATGAATGGGTTTATTATACGCCTAGTAATGTTGAAGATAAAGGATCCTATTATTTATTTACAGTAATTGTTCCTGGTTTTTCATACTATGCAATTGTGGGTTATGTTAAAAAAGATCAAATCAATGATCAAAATGTAACAAATGTAACTCCCAATAATAATGGCAATTCAGATAATGGTTCAAATGGTAATGTTATAAAAGATAACAATAGTCAAACAGTATATGATAGCAACGGAGTGGTAGTAAATAAAGAACAAACTAGCTCTTCTGGCTTGATATATTGGATTGTTGGGTTGGTTCTTTTAATAATAGCTATTCTTTGGGCTGTATTGCATTATTTGAATAAACCTAAAGCAATGTATAGTTATAAGCCAATAGAATAAAATTTATAGTGGGTATAATAAACTATTTATACCCCTATTTATTATATATACTATGAATAATAATAGACTGGTCTTTTCACTTCTGTTTATTTTGGTATTTTTTAGTCTATTTTTATTCGTGTTATCAGAGGATATTAACTTAGATCAGAATACAGTTAGTTCGCCTAATGATATTAACGTAATAGGTACAATAACTCAAGATGCTAATGTTCCTTTGCTAGTTGATACTAACATAGACGCAAATACAATTGTAGATAATAATGTAATTAGCCAAGATTCCAATGATTTAAATGTAATATTGCCAGATATCAATGATGTAAATATAGTTAGCACAAATATTTTATTACCTTCTATTATTGATTCAAATAAAGACTTAAATAAAATAATTGTTTCTGCAAATCCCGATGAGAATATAACTTACCTATCTACTTGCCCCGGTACAGATATAAATAAATATTTGGATGAAAATATATTTTTGAATGCAACATTAATAAAGAATACATCTGTTCCCTGTTTTGATTTAAACTATGTAAATGCCGACACTAATTTTTTATCAATAGATTGTAATGGAAATACAATAAGCGCACAAAATGTATTCTCTTTAGAAAATAGTGATATAAATTATATTGAATTTAAGAATTGTAATTTTACACACGATGGTAGTACAATATTTTATGATAACAATTCTAATGTAACAAATTATTATCTTTTTGATAATAATATTGTGTTTACTAGTGGTAATATATATGCTTCAAACTCTATTGATTATTGGAATCAATCGCAAATAATTAAAGGAAACATAGACATTAATCTTTTTGATACAAACTATACTACTTTAAATTCGTGGGCTTATTTACCAGGATTTAATATTTGTGCAACCGATATAAACAGTTTTACAGTTAGTAATTATAATTATCCTTTAAAATATGGTAATAGTCCTGTATTTCAATTTTATGTTGGCGATATAAATAAAATAAATATTTTGAGTACTGATATAAATTCAGTCAATTTATTGGATATGGTAGTTCAAAATAATTATTATTACCCTAGACCTTCAAATATAGAATTAGATATTAATTTTTTTAATAGTGTAATATTATCTTATACTGGTGAGAATTTATTCAACATAAATAATTATTCTATTGATACCTTAAATATATTTGATTTAAATGTTGGTTGTAGTGATTATTATATTCAAAATGTTTGTAATATATTAAATTATAATGGTGGTTTACAAGATGTAAACCATATATTATTGTATGGCGTTAATACTAGATCTGGTAATAATAATAATTTTAATATTTTTAATTTTACTGGTGTTAAAACACATAGATCAGTAGATATAAATATTGTAGATAGTGATTTGAATTTTTCAGGATATAACAATTTTATTACTTCTGGTTCGGATTATACTTTTGATCATTTTAATTTAAATATAGAAGATAGTAATTTATATTCTGCAAATATTGATAGATTATCTAATGTTGATACAAGTAATTCAATAATAACAATTAATAATTCTAATTTAATTGATTTTAATATAACAGATTCTAATTTTACGTTAGATTCATTGTTTAATATAACAGATTCAAACGTAAATGGATTAATTTATAACAATTTATTCCAAGACATAAATACAAATAATGATTTTATTGTAACTTCTGGAAATAATAATTTAGCTTTTGATTTTAACACATCATTAGCAATAGATTCGTTAAAAAGACATCAAATATTAAATAATGAAACATCAAAATATATTGGTGGAAATTTATGGTTAAACAATGATGGAAATAATTTATGTACTACTGATGGCGCAGATGATTATAATGGAATATGTGATATTCCAATTAACATAAATGCTACTGGTTATAGTTTTGTAGACAATTTGCCAATAATTTCTTTTGGTAATGGTTTAACTGGTTGCCCAGGTATTGATATAAATAATTATTTGGGAACAAATATTGTATTAGTTAATGATCTTATTAAATCAACATCTG
>CAIWXP010000088.1 GCA_903916665.1 Candidatus Iainarchaeum sp.
ATGTTAAAGATGTAGTTTTAGTTTGGCATTATTTAGCTTTTGATAATGAAATTGTTTTAAAAAAACAAGAATCAGATTATGAGAAAATTAAAAAAGAATTAATTGAGAAAATAAATATAATTGAATCTTTATCTCAAGAAGATTTTAAACCAAAAGAAAGTAGTTTATGTGAATGGTGTGCCTATGCCTCTAATTGTCCTGTTAAAAAACATGAAATAAAAACTAAACAATTGGGTATTGAAGAATTTCAAAAAGACTATGGTGTTGGTTTAGTAAATAAATACTATGAATTGCAAAATCAGAAAGATAAAATTAATTTGGAGTTAGAAGAAACAGAAAATAAAATCTATGACTATGCAAAAAGAGAAAATTTACAAAATATTTCGGGTTCATTAGGTTCATTGAGAATATTTGAATATAGTGGTGTAACATTGCCAACAAAAGGCACACCAAAATATGAAGCATTAAAAAAGATTTTAAAAGAAAACAATTTAGAACAATTATTAAGTATTGATAGTTATTGGTTAAGTAAATCTTTGAATACTGATGTTATTGATAAAACAATTGTTGAACAAATAGAATCTCTAATTGAAAAGAAACAATCAAAAAAAATATATTTAGGAAAATCAAGAGAGTTGTAAAATATGCCTCCAAAAGAACCTGTTAGAAAAAGAGATTTAGTTTTAAAAAAACTCAGACAAATTGTTAGAACTAGGGCAGGAAATGCAGAAGTTGCAAATAATGAATATTTTGAATTCTTTAAAGAAGTTCCAATTACACATGCAACAGTTAGAAGATTATTATTAAGATATACTAGAAAATATCCTATTTGGAGAAATATAGAAGGTTATGAAGATTTATTTAAAAGACATGGTTTGCCTATTTTAACAAATTTAATTACTGAAAAAATGTTTTCATCCAATGAAAAAAGAATTCGTTTTTTAGATGTTGGTGCAGGAGAAGGAAATTTAAAAGATGATTTAATGACTATGTTTGGTGATCGACGTATCTCATATTATGGTATTGATATGATTGAGCATAGAAATCCTGATAAATCTGTAAAAGTAAATCATTTTGATTTGATGTATGATAGTTTACCAAATAATTCCTTTGATTTTATTGTTGCTGGTCTTTCTATACCCTATGTTACTGATAAATTTAAAGCATTAGAAAATATGATTAATTCATTAAGAGTTAATGGAACTGTAGCAATTACTGGATTTGGAGCATTAAGAATAGATGGAGATTTAAGAACTGTTTTGTCTCCATTATATGATGAATTTCAACCAAAAAATAAATTAGAAAATGCAAAATGGTTAATTGATAAATTAAAAGAATCAAATCCATTTTTAGAAATCCAAATTACTGAAAATGGTGGAGTACTAATTAAAAAGGTAAAAGAAGGAAAAGCAAAAATGCCGTTTAAATTTAATGGTGCAACATTAAGATTAGGAAGTTTGAAAGCGAGTTTAGATTCAAATGCAGCATTAGATGTTATTGTTAGTAATTATTCATACACGGGACAATAGTGATAATATGTTTTCAAATATTAAAGGAATTATCTATGATTTTGATGGTACTATTGTAGATGATGCTAAATTAAATGAAGATGCTTGGATATATGCGTCACAAAAAACAAATGTAAAATTAACTGCTGAGTTTTTTATTTATCAACGAGGAGTTGGAAATCATGATGCTGTTGAATTATTATTTGATGATCCGTTTTCTCAAGATGCAGAAGAATTTATAAAATACAAAAGAGAATACTTTTTGGACAATGTTTCAAATATAGAAATATTATCTGATTTTTTAGAAACAAAAGACCTATTAAAAAAGAAAGGCTATGATGTTTGGATTTGTACCGCATCAAGTCAAAGATTTATGAATATATATTTGGAACGCAATTTAATTTTAAAAGAATTTAAAGAAAAATGTGTTACAAGAGATATGACGACGTTAGGAAAACCTAATGCGGAACCCTTATTAAAAACAACGTCATTGATGAACCTTTTGCCAAATCAATGTGTTTATGTTGGGGATGCTTACACTGATTATATGGCAGCAGAAAATTCAAAAACTAATTTTATTTATTATCAACAATATGAATCAATAAAAGAACTGCAAGATTATCAATATAAAATTAAAAGCCATAAATCTATTTTTGAATTTTTAGATTAAACATAGGTTGGTTTGGTAATCATACTTTAGAAGAAGTATTTATATTTCTTTCAATTATTATTTTATAATATACTTATTTTTGTATTGGTGAGAATGTGTCAGAAAATAAAATAGATTTTTCAATAACTTGGGATGTTGTAATTATTGGGCAAGGTCCTGCCGCCTATAGTGCTGGTATCTATGCTTGTAGATATAATATGGCTGTTTTGATTATTGGAGATGTTCCTGGGGGTTATATGCCTCAAGCTCATTTAATTCAGAACTATCCTGGTTTTGAAGAAATATCTGGCATTGATTTAGCACAGAAAATGAAAAGTCATTATTTAAGTTTGACTGGTACTATTTATGAAAAAACAATAATTAACATTGAAAAGCAAAAGGAATTATTTTTAATTAATACTGACACAAATGAAAAGATAAAAGCAAAAACAGTAATTATTGCAACGGGAACAAAAAGAAGAAAATTAAATGTTGAGGGCGAAGATAAATACTTGGGTAGAGGAGTTAGCTATTGTGCAACCTGTGATGCTCCGTTTTTCAAAAATAAAATCGTTTCAGTTATTGGTGGCGGGAATTCTGCTTTTTCTGCTGCGCTACATTTATCAAAATATGCCACAAAAGTTTATTTGATTCATAGACGTTCAGAATTTAAAGCAGACCCTGTTGAAATAAATTCAGTAAAAGATCAAAATAATGTTGAACTAATTTTAGATACTGTTTTAAATAAAATTGAAGGCGATGTTAAAGTTAAAACAATAGAACTGGAAAATGTAAAAACAAATGAAATAAAAAAATTACCTGTTGATGGGGTATTCATTGAAGCAGGAAGTATTCCAATTGTGAATGTTTTGGGCAATAAAGTAGAATTGGATGAATTTGGTTATATTAAAGTTAATCAGGATATGTCAACTAATGTGCTTGGTTTGTTTGCTGCCGGTGATTGTACAAATGCAATGAATGGTTTAAAACAAATAGTAACTGCAGTTGCCACGGGTGCAATTGCATCAGAAAGTGCCTATAAATTAGTTAATAAGCCAAAATAAAATATTAAATAGATTATAATTAATTAGATTTATTAAAAGTTAATAAAATAAGAAAAAGAGAAAATTATTGGGTTGTAACCCAATAATGAATAATTATAGTTATTATAATCAGTATTCTTCGTCAGTTGATTCTTTTTTAGCGTATGATTTACTTCCGCCTTCTGAGTTCTTGTGTTTAAAATAACAATCCTTACAGTAAACAGGTAATCCTTCTTTAGGTCTAAAAGGTACTTGAGTTGCTTTACCACAGTCGCTACATTTTACATCATACATTTGTCTTTGGTAATTATCTCCAAAGCTTCTATTGTTGTCTCTTCTATTATCGTTATACATTTATATTCATTCTCCATATAGGCATACTAGCCATATTATAATTCGGTTCTAAAAGAATATAAACCAAAAATAGTTGTTTCAATAACCTATCA
>CAIWXP010000089.1 GCA_903916665.1 Candidatus Iainarchaeum sp.
CAAATATATCATTTAAAATACATTATTTATACTTATTTTATTTATTTTTTAATAGTTTATATGCATAACTTATATATATAACTAAAATATATTTTATTAGTTATATTTGGTGCAGATCATGAGAAATTACGTTTTATTAGTATTCCTTTTTCTTTTGTTAGTTTCTGTATATGCTTTTTCAGGGGGTGACGGATCCTATTCTAGTCCCTATCAAGTTTCAACTTTATCAGATTTAAATAATGTAAGAAATCATTTGGATGCTAATTTTATTTTAATGAATGATATCAATGCTTTTGAAACAAGAAATTGGAATTTAGATAGTAATGTTGATAGTAATACCTATAATCAATATAAAGGATTTGAGCCAATAGGATCTTGTAGTATTCATGACAGTAATTGTTTTTCACCAAATTATTTATTTGCTTTTAAAGGATCATTGAATGGAAATGGTCATAGAATAAGTAATTTATATATTAATAATTCAGATATTTTTTCAGGTTTATTTGGTTTTAGTGTATTTTCACAAATAAAAAATATTGGCTTAATAGATGAAAATATTATTGGCTTTGGATATGTTGGGGGAATAGTTGGTTTTATTTATTACGGAACTATTTCAAATAGTTATACAACAGGAAACGTATCTGGATCTTTAGTAGGAGGAATTGCAGGAGTTTTAGTTTATACAACTTTATTAAATTCATATTCAAATAGTGACGTAAATTCAAAAATTACTAATTATGCTTATTTTGATTCGTTGGTTGTTGATTATTCGCAGTATGATAATCAATTTATTGGTGGTGGTTTGGTAGGTTGGCTAGTATTAAGTGTAATAGAAAATTCATATTCTGCGGGAAATGTTTTTGGATTTAATAATTTAGGTGGTTTAGTTGGTCAATCAATTTATAGTTCATATTTAATAAATTCTTTTTTTGCAGGTAATATTGATTCAAATAATAATAATGCCAATTTAGATTTGAATAATTTTGTAGGGGGCATAGTAGGTAGTTTTGAATATGCCCAAAATGCAAATATAACTAGTTATATTTTAAATGATGGTTGGGTAATTCAAAATGATTTAAATGCAATTGGTGATACGGGCTATAGGGTAAATGATAATTATTCTTTGCCAAGAATTTCTTTAGGACCATTGCAATTTTTGGATTATAATGAAATAAATTCAGATGCATTTAAATCAAGAGATCATAATATTTATTCTAATTGGGATTTCATAAATGTTTGGGACATTAATTCTGAATTAAATAATGGATTACCGTATTTGCAATGGCAATATCCTAGACAGTATGTTATAGATATAAATAATGATGAAAATAATTTAATACAAAATGGAAGTTTTGAAAATTGGTCATCAAATACTAGAGATTTTAATTATGATTATCCTGATAATTGGGGTTATTTATTTTCATCTATAGATAATAATTATGATTTATTTTTTACAAAAAATTTAGATGCGTATTTAGGAAACTATTCTGTAAAATTAAAATCAAATACTAATCTAGATGGTCCGCCAATGTTGTCACAATTATTGAATGTAGATGATAATAGAGATTTTAATGGTTATATTTATGCAAAATCTTATTCAGAATTTGGGTTTCAAAATATCATTCAAAATAATGGTTTTGAAAATTGGACAGAAGGTTTTACTCCAGATACTTGGAGTTCTATGATTGGCCCGCCCTATGATCCAACAAGAACTATAGATGCCTATGATGGAAATTATGCTTTAAAAACAAATGGTAGTAATACAGAATATATTCAAGGCGCATCTTTTTTTGCAAATTCAATTTCTGGTTTAGATATTAATGAAATTTATATTCCTAGCTTTTATGCAAAAACATATTCTAGTGGAAATGTAATTTTGGCGTATATGTCTGCAGGTAATATTTGGAATTTTGATATCAATAATTGGGAAGTGCAAATCCAAGGTCCTCCAACAAGTGGCGAAATATATAAATTTCATGATTTAAATTCAGAGTATAGTAAAATAATAGGACCCTATGTAAAAGTGCCTTCAAATGGGCAAGTGATGTTGCTTATTGGATCCTATAATAATAATGTTTATATTGATGATGTAAATTTACAAAAAGATGGCAATGGAATTAATGTTATAACAAATTATAATTTTGAAAATTGGACATCAACTGGAAAGTATTCTTTAGATGGTTTTAGTACACTTATTGGTGGAAATAATGAAGTTGCAAGAGAAACAGATTTAAACAAAGTACATTCAGGTTCAAATGCAATTAGAATAAATGATTTTAATTCAAATGCAGGTCCTGGATATTTAACCTATATTTTAAATGGTTTAACTCCTGGTGATTTATATTCATTTAATTATTGGGGAAAATCAGATATTAATTCAGCTGTTGAAATCTTTTTTTTACAAGGTGCGTTTAACACTGGCGACGTAAATATTTACAATAAAATAGTTCACAGATGGGAACAATTACCGCAAGGTAGTGGACCAGGGGCAGGATTATATTTCCAGTATTTAAATTCAAATTATACCTCTCATAATTTAGATTTCAATATAATAGTTCCTGCCAGTGGATCCTTTGAAATTATTATTGGTGGAAGCGCAGATGGTAATGTTTATTTAGATGATTTAAATTTTTATTTAACTAATGGTACATTATTGGATTCAAACAGTAGTTTTGCCTATGGCTATATTGCTCAAGGTTTAGATAGAAATG
>CAIWXP010000090.1 GCA_903916665.1 Candidatus Iainarchaeum sp.
ACAAAATAAAGAAATGAAAGATTTAATTATTGGTGAAGGATTTACCCTAATAACCAAATTAAAAACAGAGGCAAAAGAAAATAAAGGTTTTTCATTAAATTTAAATAACAAATTAGAGAATAGGCAAATAAAAAACATTTCACAAATTAATATGGAAAAAATATTAAAAATTGAATTTTTAGAATTCAACTTGTATTGCGAATTTTTTTCAAAAAATAATATTATTTTAACTGATAAAAATGATATTATTATTGCCTGTTTAATTAAAGAAGAATGGAAAGATAGAAAAATTGCGCAAAAACAAAAATATTTATTGCCAAAAAATGATTTGGGAAACATTTTAGAATATATTCCTAATGAAACCGATATAGATAAAAATAAAAACCTAATATCAAATATTATAAAAAATGTTTCTTTGAATCCTATTTTAATTGAAGAAATAATTAAACACAATAAATTGGACAAAGAAAAATATACCTATAAAAATTTTAAATTTATTATTGATTTTTTAAAGGAAAAGTATTTGAATCCTACTTTAAACGCAACAAAATATATATTAAAACAAGACAAATTAAATTTATTTTGTTTGGATATTAATTTTTTAGAAACTATTGATGAACCATTAAATATTATCTTTGATAATTTATTTTTAAAAAAGGAAATATATTTTGGCGAAAATCAACTAACAAATAATTTTGAGAAAGATAAAAAACATATTTTAGGAATTATAGATCAACAACAAAAAGCAAAAGAAAAAATTGAAAATAAAGCAGAGGCTGCAAAAAAATGTGCAGATGTTATATACTCAAATTTTGATGTTTTAGAAAAATTACGTTTAGACTATTTAAAAAATCAAGAAGCAAAAAAAACTATTGAAGATTTTGAAAAAATTTTAGAAAAAACAAATAAAGAATTTGGTACTAATATAAAATATAAAAAAATAGAAAAGAAAGAACAAAAAATTGTTCTTCTTATTGAATAACTTCGTCACTGTCAACTATAATTTGTTTTTCGTCAACAATAAAAACGTCACTTACTGCAGATACTGCTGAATAAGGTATTTTTACCATTCTACTTTTTGCATCTAGCTTTAATGTTCTAGTAACTTTTGAGTCAACATCGATTTCAACTAATAGGTATTCTAAAGTTCCAGACAATTCATCAACTAAAATATCTAATACTTTACCTACTTCGTCACCTCTGTTGGTGATTACCCTTTTTGAAGCTAATTGTTTTGCAATTGAATATTTATACATATAATCACCTTTATTTATTTCCTATTAAATGTTTTTTAATAAATTATAGAAAACAGCAATATATTTAAATGTTTCCTAATAGAAAAGGGATAACACCCTATAGTTCCTATATTACACTATCAAAAAAAGTTTAAATTTTTTATAATTTTTAACAAAAATATAGAAAGATATTTAAATGTGGTGGTTTTTATATATTTGTTGTTTTTTTAAACACGGAGGGATGATAAATGTTAAGATTGTCTGAATTATTTGGAAGAGATATATTTACTCAAGATGGTACTTATAAGGGTAAAATTTATGATATTGTTGTAAATTTAGAAACAGGTACTATGGAAACAATAACAACTGCTCCTTTAAAGGTAAGAACTAAACAAGAAGCAAAAAAAATAATTGCAGAAAAAAGTATACCTTATAAATCAGTAATTGCTGTAAAAGATATTATTATAGTTAACCCAAAAGGTAGAGCTTCTGAATCTAGAGAAGTTAAATCAGTAGAACCAACAAAAGTAAATTCAGGTTCTTTAGTAAAATATAGATAAGGTTTACCTTATCTTTTATCTTTTTTTTATTTAAATTATAATCAATTTTTTTATTATTTGTTTTTATAAT
>CAIWXP010000091.1 GCA_903916665.1 Candidatus Iainarchaeum sp.
TCATAATAATAAAAAGAAAATAATATTAAGTTAAATATTAAATAATAAATAATCTTGTGATTTCATGGTTTGGTATTTTTGGGTTTTATTATTAGTGGCAATGTTAGTATTTGCACAACTTATGAGAATTTTCTTTAAAGCTAAATTATACTATTTTTTAATTTCAATGATTTCAAATACTAAATCGGTTAAAATATTGGACAAGATTAAAAATGATAAATTTTGGAAATGGATTTCTAAATTTGGAATATTTTTAGGATTTGGTTTTTTTGGAATATTATCTTGGTATTGGAAAGATTTAAAACAAAAAAAGAAATTTGCGCGTTATCACGTTTTATTTTATTCTGCTATAATTTTGATAATTGGTTTAATATTTGGTAATTTTGGAATGATTCAGAAATCAACATTATCCTACACAATAAATGTTGCAATTTTCTTTTTGTTTGGTTTTGCGGGTTTTGGAATATTATTATTAGGCTATCAAGCATTTTTAATAATAAAAGGATATTTTTTAGGAAGAACATCCTGTCCTGGTGTTGCACCAGTTATTCCAGGAATGACAATTCCAGGTACTGATTTTAAAATTCCTTTTTTTGAAGGTTGGTTAGCATTATTAATAATAATGGTTGTTCATGAATTAGCCCACGGTATATTGGCAAGAAAAATAAAAGTTAAAGTTAAATCATTTGGAATAATGCTATTAGGATTTTTTCCAATAGGTGCATTTACTGAACCAGATGAAGAAGAATTAAAAAATGCAAAGCCTAAAGATTCATTATTAGTTTTTTCTGCGGGCCCAACAATAAATTTATTTTTTGCATTGCTTGTTTTTATTTTAATGTTAGGATTGGGATTTTTATTTGCAGGCTATATTTCTAATATACAACAAAATAGCACAGATGGAATGTATTTAGTTGAAATGTCACAATATTCAGGTTTATGTAATTTAGGTGTTGAATCTAAAAACTTAAATGCTTTGACTCCTTTGTATATGCAATTGGATACAAATAAAGATTTCTTTTTTAAGAATTATTCTGCAAGAATAATTGCATTGGATGGCAATTTAGTAACCAATAGATTAGATTTTACAAAAACATTGGTCAATGTTATTGATAATAATAAAAAAACTGTTAATGTATCAATTCTAGTTCAGGATACTAATAAAACAAAATCAATAGATCATAATTTTATTTTACAAATTAATAGTGATGATAGTTTAGGTATTAAAACAGTGGAAGCACAAAAAGTAGATTATGATTATGGGTTTTGGTATTTATTCTTAGTTTTTATTTTAACTACTATGCAATGGACTTACCTATTAAGTTTTATGGTTGGGTTATTCAATTATATTCCAATTAAACCATTGGATGGTGGATCAATGTTCCCATTAATGTTAACACAATTTTTTCCGAGCACAATGAAAAAAGAAAAACAACATAAAGTAATTAGAATTATTGCATGGACTATAATTGGAATTTTCTTATTATTCTTAGTAATTAATGCTTTGCCTTTATTTTTCTAGGCCGCTAGTTGTTCCCAATTCTTGACATTTTGTCCAAACATAAATTCAAATCTTCTTTTTACTTCTGTAGAATTAAATTTTGATCTAGTCCTTAGATAAGCATTATTTTTGTTATATTCTTCAAATTCTGAACTTAAACAATCTTGTGTTAACGGTCCAATTAAATTAAAATCAATTAATGTAACTTTAGGATTACCATTAATGTATTCTATCATAAAATTACTTTGATGTGGGTGGCCATGTTTAAATCCTAAAGACCATAGTTTTTCTAAAATATTATCCATTTGTTTTCTTATTAATCTATCATCTCTTTCAGATATTTCTCTTTGTTTAAATAATTGATCCAATGTCATACCATTAATAACTTTTGATTTAACATATACTTGACCCGAATATTTTAAAATATCAAATCCCATTTGTTTTGCATCTTCTGTATTTATCGTACCAGTTATTTGTTCTACGGGAAAACCTTGTTCTAATAAAAATTTCCATGCGGCATATTTTTTTGGTTCAAAATTACGATATAATACATTACCTATTCGAATCATTTGAGTTATATCAGTATAGTTTGGTTTTCCAATAAATTTTGCATTAATATCTCGTTGTGCTTTTCTTTTTTCAATAAATAGTTTTAATTCTTGTAATCCAAAAGGGCGTTCTAAAATTTGTCTGACTCTAATATATTGACCATTTGTTTTTAATAAATTTAAATCATAGTTTATATATCCAAATAATTCCATCAAAGTTGAAAAGTAAGTTTTTTCCATTATTTGTGTTTGAGTTAAGAACCGAGGTAATTCCTTAAAAAAAGGATCCAGTATTTTTGGATCATTTATATATTGTACATTTACAACTTGTCGCCATAGTGAATACCTAACATAATAATCCTGTACAGAATAGCCATATTTTTTTAATAAAGGTAAAATTTGTTTATAAAATTCAAGAATTAATTTAATTGCTTTTAAA
>CAIWXP010000092.1 GCA_903916665.1 Candidatus Iainarchaeum sp.
CATATTTTGTCCAATTATTTGTTAATAAATGTGTTTTAAATACTCCTGCAGGCACACCATTGTTTTGATTTAGTGCGTGATCTATTATTTCACAGTCATCAACATAAATGTAATCACTTCGAGTAACAGTTCCAACCAATAATTTAACACTTGTCAAATTATCATCATTATTAATTATAAATTGAGTATTATAATCTTTCCAATTATGATTATTCATATCAAATATTTTCTGTTGACTTGAAGTTATATTTTGTCTATTAAAATCTACCCACGCGTTGGTATCAAAATTATAAACGTAATTTATATCACTAGATAATACCATCATCAATAATTGTGGATTTGGATCAATGTGATTATTAGCATAGGCGTTACAACTTAAATCATATAATTTCTTTTCTATATTTATATCTGAAGATATTAATGCCACATTTGAATTTTGAGATGGCATTAATTCAGGATATTTATCTGAGGGGTAAAATTGAGCTATTATATTTACATCATCTGTTGAGCCCAATACTACTTTACTCCAATCCAAAAGTGTATTATTATCTAAATTCCAATCTTCAAAATTACCATTTGGAACCAAATTATTATTAGCACGGGCATCTATCAATAACCATTTGTTATCTAAATTACTATCAAAATCCCACAAATACATTTGATTATTATCTTGTGCCATATAGGCGTACATGAAAACAGAATTTGTATCTTCAATGTTTAAATCTGTTTTTGCATAAATGTAACCATTAAAGTCTCTATTTGAATCGACATTTAATATTTGTACTAATCCTGGCATTCCGCTACCATAATGTGTGAATTTTAAAGAATAGTTATCTAAAAATGCATTGTTATCTTGATAAAAAAACAAACTATTATAATCTGATGGCCCAGGGCCCATTGTTCCCCAATAATCAGGCATTTCGTAATTAAAATCACCATTTGTTTCCAAAGACCAATCTTCAAAATTACCATTTATTATTAAATTGTTAATATCAAAAATATTCAACGATCTATTTTCTGTAGAAATTATATTGCCATCATTGTTTTGTGCAAATGCTTGATAATTATATGCTGGCAAATTTAAATTTTGTTCATTAACATCAAAATTCCATTTGTTTGCATCATATTCATTTAAATTAGAATAATATAATTGATTGATTTCGTTTTGAGATAATGCCTTATTATATATTTTTAAATCATCTAATTTACCATTCCAATTTCTACCTCCTCCATTCCATCTTCCTAATCTTAAATAAGTCCAATTTTGATAGGTCATGGGCCCGGGATAAATATGATTTGCAACAAAATTTCCATCCAAATAAACAGACATTGTTTTTGTTGAACCATCATTCATTAAAGTTACATATTCCCAATTTCCAGGGATCAAATCAAAATACATATTCATTGGATTTCCGTATTGCCCTGAATAAAAATAATATCTATGTGGATGACTACCATCTGCTTGAAATGTCCAACTATTATCTTCTCTATGTGCATTATCTATAATACAATGATAATCCCAATTTTGAGTTTCACCCTCATTAACCCAAAAACCAATTGTAAAACTTTGATAATTAAACCAATTTCCCAAATCTACTTCATCATCAACACCATCAAAATTATAGGCGCCACCATATTTTCCATTAGAATCCCAAGTTGCTCCTATTGGTGTACCATTATGTTCGTGACCACTTAAATCTTTTATATAATTCTCATTTTCATCTAAGGTAGAAACATTATCAAAATTATACATCAATATTAAATTTTCATCAAAAATATTGTAATTAACATCATTCCAATTCCAAATAAATTTATTTAAATCTAAATTATTAATTAAAATATTAAAATCTACATTTATATTTGCAG
>CAIWXP010000093.1 GCA_903916665.1 Candidatus Iainarchaeum sp.
AATGATAACACTTTAAATGCAAATGAAGAATATAGTATTGAATTAGATGAAAAACAAGAAATGGAATCAGAAAATGAAAATACAAATGATTCTGATGAACATGAAGAAAAATATGATGATAAAATAAATATAGAATTAACTTTTTTTGAAAATCCGGAAACTGGTCATGCATTGGTTGGAAGAAAACCAAGCGTATTCAAAAAATATGGTGAAGACGCATCATTATATTTAGGAAAAGTTTTTGAACCTAATTATCCAGAAAAAGAAATATACTTTGATTCTTTAGATCCACAGGTAATATTTGTATGTGGTTCAAGAGGTTCTGGAAAATCCTATATTTTAGGTGTTATTGCAGAAGAGCTTGCGCTAAAAAATAAAAATGTTGGACAAATAGTAATAGATCCGGTTGGTGTTTTTTGGTCAATGAAATATCCTAACAAAGAGGATAGGGAAATTCAAGAATTACAAAAATATGGTTTGGAACCAAAGGGCTTAGAAAATGTAATTGTTTTTGTACCTGAAAGTGCAGCAAATAAATTACCCAAGGAAACCTATGATGCCACTTTTACAATTCAGCCTGCATTTCTAACCTCAGAAGATTGGGCATTAACATTTGGTATTGATAGATTTGCGCCTTCTGGATTATTGTTAGAAAAAGTAATTAAAAATGTTCGTGATGGTTATCGTGCCATAAATGGTTTAATTTTTAGACCCAAAGCAGATAATTACGATATGAATGATATTATTTATTGTTTGGAAAATGATGTTGAATTAAACTCAAAAGAAAGAGGCTATAGAAAGGAATCTATCAGGGCTTTGGTTTCAAGATTTGAAGCTGCAAAAACCTGGGGTATATTTTCAAAAAAAGGAACACCATTAATTGAATTATCTGTTCCCGGCCAATTAACTGTTATTGATACTAGTTTTTTAGATGAAAATGTTTCTGCTTTGCTTGTTGGAATATTAGCAAGAAGAATTTTGAATGCAAGAAAATTAAGTTCAAGAAAAGAAGCATCTAAAAAAATTAATACTGATTTACCAAACATAGATTTGGAAAATGATATTCCTCCTACTTGGTTATTTTTAGATGAAGCACACACTCTAATTCCTTCGGGAAGTTTGGCAACACCCGCATCAAAATCAATTGTAGAATATGTTAAACAAGGAAGAAAGCCAGGTTGTTCATTGGTTGTAGCAACACAGCAACCTTCTGCCATAGATACAAGAGTTTTATCTCAGGTAGGAACATTAATAACCTATAAATTAGTTTTTGATGATGATATTAAAGCAGTTTTCAAAAGATTACCAACAATAGTTCCAAAAAGATTTAGAGAAACTAGTTTTATAAAACGATTAAGCGTTGGTGTTCCATTGTTTGCAGATAAAGTAGAAACAACTTCAAGAGCTTTTGTTATGACTGTTAGACCAAGAATGAGTCAACATGAAGGAAGAGAAATACAAACTGCTGAAACTCAAGCACAATTAACCGATGATGAAATTTTAAGAACAATGGTTAGCATTACACAAAATAAAATTAGACAATTTGAAGAATTAGATGTTAGTTCATTGAGAACGCTTTTAAAAATATTAAATATGAAATATAAAACGGATATTGATTTTGATACTCTATCTCAAAAATTAATTGACAGCGAAGTTATTTTAGAAAAAGATAGATATTTTATAACTAAAGAAGCAGAATCTGAACACTATGAAGAAAAAGTATCCTATCATATTATTGAACCACAATATAATGAAGAAGAAATTTTAGGTTTTGTAAAAAGAAGTACGGGTTGGAGTAATTTTACAAATAAAACCGTTTACAGACCAATCTTTAAAGTTAATTATAAAATATTTAACGAAGATGGAAGTTACGTTGACAATGCCTGCTATGTTGATAGTGTTAAGGTTGAATTTTTACATTTTTTAGATAAAGAATTTGCCTATTCTTCTGGTCTAAGTATTTTAAGAACTTTAGATGCTGATGATATTAGAATATTAATTGAATTACCAAAAAAACAAGGATTTGATATGGATTTCTTGAAAGATAATTTTGCTTTTGGTGATGTTAAATTAAAAAATACAATGGATAGATTAGGAACTTTGGGATTATTAAGAAGAGAAAGAAGAGGAACAAAAAATATTTTCTTTTTAATTAAAAATTTAGAAGTACCAATGAATCCATTGCACAAAGTATTAAGTACTTTAGATGATTTGCCAGTTGTTTCTGATCAAATAAAAAAAGAAGATATATTAGAAGCAAGAGCTACTTTTGAAACAGTGAGAAATATTTTAGGAACTCTATGGAGCTCAATTAAAATTGATGATATTGAAACGCTTTTAAAACAAGAAGTTTTAGTAACTAATTTAGATACAAAAGATACACAAATTTTTGATTCCTATACAGGAAAGAAAATAAATTAGGTGATTTGATGGGCATAAAATTATTGCAAGTTAATGAAAATGTTTTATCTTTAATAAATAAAAAGATAGGATCATATTTTTTAGGAATTATACTTTTTATAGTTGGAATTATATTCGAAATTTACTATTTTTCAGACAAGGATATATATGTTTTGATAATTGGAATTGTATTGATGATTATTGGTGTATTGGTATTTCTGTTTACAAAAAGGGAATATTATACATTTGACAAAACACAAAATAAATTATTAATTAGTTTAAAATCGATAGTAAGTAATACAACAGATTCAAGAGATTTAAAGAAAATAAAAGAAATTGAATATACTACTTCTACAAAAATATCTACTTCACAAAAGGGATTATCAGTAAATACAACCTATTTTATGGTTATAAAATTTGAGGACTCACAGGATATATTTATTTCATTAAATTCTAAAAATCAAAATAGTGTAACTAGCCTTTTAGGTAATTCTAGCTATAGATTAACTTGCCAAAAAACTGCTGAATTCTTAAAGGTTCAATTTAAAGAAATAAGTCCGGAGTCCGTAATTAAAGACGCATTTAATTTGGGAAAAAGTAACAATATATAAAAATTAAAAAAGATTGGCAAATTGTTTCTTATACTTGCCAATCAGTTTATTAATTAAAGATTTTCGGATTTTAAATCAATATTTTTAACATAAACATTTTTTGCAAATATTGCTTTACTTGATAAAAACATTTTATAGATTAATGCAAAGAATGCAATGATAAATATTGCAATAATTATCCAGATTGTTGATCCTTCTCCAAAACTAAACAAACCTGTGAATGAAGTTCCTAAACTAAAATTTGATTTGTTTACATCTAGATTTTGATCTTCTGCAGTTTGTAAATCAATTTCTTTATACAATTGACCTGCAAAATAAACATTTAGATCTTTTTCTTCTTTTTCTGCTTGTAAAAAGTATGTTTGACTAGGTTGTAATAGCAATGAAAATTCTCTTTTATTTGTATTAACATCTAAAGAAACATACTCTGTTCCAACATTTGTTATTGCTAATTCTTTTGTATTCTTTGTGTAAGCAACTAAAATATCTTGGTTTTTTAAAGTTAGGTTTAATTGACCTAAATCTATTTGTTCACCAGATAATGTTTCAATGGCATAGAAATAAATTGGAGTATAATTTATATTATAATCTTCATCCATTTTTATTGTTAATATAATATTTCTTTCTTCATCTTTTGATAAAGAAAAATAATTTTCATTAAATGTTAAATTTAATTTGTTTTTATCTGGAGAATCAACAATTGCACCAATTTTAAATGTTGAACTAGATCCAACATTTTTAAAACTAAATAAAACTGTTTGTTCTTTATTTGCATCAATTAAAATATTTCTTGTTGAAATATTTTGTAAAACTAATTTTGGTGCTTCATTGGTATAATCTGAAGTTTTATATACTAATTTTTCTTTTGCAATTACTTTTACATTAATTATAGTTTCTCTAGTTTCTGTCATTCCATTATAATTTACAGCTGTAATTAATTTAACCGGATAATCGCCGGGTAACTCATTACCTACTTTAATATACAATGGCAAATCAAAATTTGAAAAATTACTAGTTTTAGGAGTTATATATGCGTATAATGGAGAATCTACTTTTTGATAGAAAGTTAATTCACTATCAGAATTTAAACCATAATATATTCTTAATTGATAATCCGTACCCTGTTGTAAAGTTAATGTATTACTCTCAGGGTAAATATCATAGTTTAACTTGTATTGTGCACCAGCATTAGCAAAGGCCAAAGCCAATAGTACAAAAGTTACTAACATTAAACCCTTTAATAAAGATTTTGTATCATAATCAAAAACCATAGGATCAGCTCCAATCATATATAGAACTTAGCAAAGAAGTCTTTATAAAGTTATTTATTGTTTAACTCATCCAATTAATCTAGTTTATAAATGGCTTTAAATACATCGCTTCATTATATATACAATGGACCAAAAAAAGATTTTATTATTTTGCTTTGCATTTTTACTAATTTTGAGCCCTATTTTTGCCAAAGCTGAAATAAACATAGATATTTTAGAAAATACCCCTTACATAGACTACACCTTGCCATTTACTTCCAGTTTTAGCATCGATTTACCAGATTTTGGTAATTTAATCTATCTTAAAGTATTGCCCAGTGATATTAATTATATATTTAATAATGGCAAATTAACAATTAATTCTGCCACTCCTGGAACATTGGTATTAAAATATGAAGGCACGGATTTTTTAGATAATCATTCATTCTATGATAAAACTTTAGATTTTAACATATTTCAAGAAACAACAATAAATATTCAATGTGATAAGAACATTTCAAAAATAAATACTTTAGAAATAAATAATACTAATTATTCAATAAAAACCAGTGAACCAACTACTTTACACATATTAATAGAAAAGGATCCATTCAGGTGGCAAAATATTCTAATTATATCACTTTGTTTAGCGTTTGTAATTATAATTATGGTTCCAATACTATTGAAAAAATTTCCAAAAGAAAAAAAGAAAAAACTATATTTAGATGCAACACAACAAAAAGTATATGATACGGTTAAAAAACAAAAAGAAATGACACAACAATCTATTGCAAACCAATTAAACCTAAACAAAAGTCATTTAAGCAAGATATTAAACAAAATGGAAAGAAATGATCTAATTGAAAGAAAGAAAGTAGGAAAAGTAAATAAAATTATTTTAACAGACAATAAAAAATAATATAAATTCATTTTCAAATATCTTGCCCGGGGTATAACGCATAGCAACCAAAATTATTTCTTTTAAGCCAACTGTTTTCTTTTATAATTGCCAAAAACGTTTCTTTGTAGAAAGAAAAGGTATTAACGCTTTGGGTAGCCTGTAGCCTTTCTAAAAGGCTCAGTTTCCTATAGTTTCCAATCAGTTATATATATGGTTTCCAATATAACCCTATTACATTTTAATTAAATTCACTGGAGGTGAATAAATGATAACTAAACTATTAGCAGTTTTAGGCGTATTATTCCTAGCAACAGTAGTATTAGCTAGTGCAGTACATGCAGATACAAATACAGATAGTAATTCGGGAGCCGGAAATACGCAATTAATTTCAGCAAATGATGGCCCACAAACAGGATCAAATATGGATGGTAATCAAACAGATTATCAAACAAAAATAAAAGATCAAATAGAAGAGAAAAAGAAAGAATTACAAGATAAATTAGATAAAGGAAAAGCTAATTTTCAAGATAAAATAGATCAGATGAAAGATAAATTAGATAAATTTAAACAACAGGCTAAAGACAGATTAGATAAACTAAAGGAAACACAGGATAATTGGAAACAAGAAAAGGGAAAATTTCCTGGTTTAAATATGATGTTAAATAGCCCAGAAGGAAAAATGGCAACAATGCAATATATTCAAGTATTAGGAGATCAAATTGCAGAACATTTTAAAAGTTTAGCAGATAAAAATGGTCCCTTAGCAAGCTATTGGTTAACAAAACCAGATGAAATAAATTCTATTGTTGCAAATTTAGATTCAAATTCAACAAAAGAAGATATTTTAAATGCAATACAAGAATTAAAAAAGACTTGGCAAAACAATGAGCCTCAAAGAAAAGCAGCCATTGGAGTAAACTATGTTGATGGTGTAACAAGAGTTGTTCCAAAGATGGAAAACATATTAAATAGTCTAGATAAAAAATTAGATACTCTTGAAGCAGCAGGTATTGATGATAACACTGCAAGAACACAATATTATTTAGCCATTGAAAGTATTGCTAATTTAAAACTAGATTTAACTAATACACAAGAACAATTGAAAACAAAAATCTCAGATACAAATATTGATGTTAATTCAATAAATAGTTTATTGAAAACATTAAATGTGGAAGTAAAAGATACTAGAAAAACAATTGTTGATGCAGTTAATGAATTTAATAAATTAAAAAGAGATTTTGCAAAAGATAAACAAGCAGAAAAAGATCAAAATAGGGTATTTGATGGTAATAGACCAAGAAAACATCCACAAATAAGAGACACAAATAAAGCAGATGATCAAAATGGTACGGACCTAAATACAGAAGATGATAATCAAAACACAGCAGATGTAAATCAAGGACAATAGGGTGATTAAATGAAATATTTAATTGCAATATTATTTATTGGTTTAATTGGATTGGTTGTATTATCTGGTTGTGTAGCTAGCAATCAGAAAGATACAAACACAGGTCCAGAAAATGATCAGTTAACAAAAATATCCACCGATTTAAATCAAAACTCAACATTAAACAATACGGATAATCAAATATCCAATGATTTAAACGAACTAAATGTAGATGATAATTCTGCAAACGCAGATGCATTAGATATAAATAGTTTGGATACTGATCTATCACAAATAGATTCTTTGTTACAAGACCCAGATCCATTTACAACTTTAAATTAAAACATAAAAGCATTCACGAAACATCTGCGTGAATGTTTCTTTTTTTATTTTTATATTGGCCCGTATTGCCTGCCCAAATCAAATTTGTTTTTTGATAAAACTAAAAGCCATCTAATATATTTATGATTTATTTGTTTATCATGCCATCTTTTATCAAAATCATCAAATTTTATTTTAAAACATTTGCCATTCCAAGGATCATTCATAATTAAATTATCTTTATCATAGCCAATTATTACTGAATAATGGCCATCATTTGAACTAGGTTCTTTGTAGTGAACTATAACGGGTAAACTTAAATCAATAAAATGTTTAATATTGTGAATATTTGCGTTTTCATGAACAAAACAATAAAATCCACTTCGTCTAGAAACATCAATCATATATTTATGAATTGTTCCATATAATGGCTGGGTTTTTGCTAATTTAGATATGTCCTGTTCTTTTATATTTTTTTTAAAAAATGCAAAAACCATTTCTAAACTAGCTGGCCCGCAAGTATATCCTGTTTTTTGATGATAGTATGGAACTTTTAACATAAACTATTTATATCATTGTAATATTTAAATATTACAGTGATAAATATGAAAACAAAGATAGTAAAGGCAACAGACCAAAATATAAAAAAAGCAACAAAGGAAATTATGGCAGGAAACTTAGTTGCGTTTCCAACAGAAACTGTCTATGGTTTGGGAGCAAACGCATTGAATGAAAATGCAATTAAAAAAATATTTATCGCAAAAGGAAGACCTCAAGATAATCCATTAATTATGCACATTTCAAAAGCAAATGATATTTACAAATATGTTACTAACGTACCCAAAAAGGTAGAAAAACTAATTAATAAATATTGGCCAGGACCCTTAACCATTATTTTAAAAAAGAAAAAAATAGTTCCAAACATTATTACTGCTGGACTAAATAGCGTGGCCATAAGAATACCACAAAATAAAATCGCATTAGAACTAATTTCTAAATCCAATTGTCCCATTGCAGCCCCTTCTGCAAATACATCAGGAAAACCTAGTCCTACAACCGCAAAACACGTATATGAGGATTTAAACACTAAAATCTCAACAATAATTGATGGCGGGCCTTGCAGCATAGGATTAGAATCAACAGTAATTGATTTTACAACAAGAATTCCAACCCTTTTACGACCAGGTGCAATAACAAAGGAAATGATAGAAAAAATAATTGGTAAAATAAACCTATCAAAAAGTAATGCAAAAAAAATAAAAAGTCCTGGCATGAAATATAATCATTATAAACCAAAAGCGGAAGTTATTTTAATTAAAACAAAGATAGTAAAAAGATTTATTACAGAAATATCTGAAAAAAATAAAGTTCTTTGCATATTAAATTCAAAAACAAAAATAAATATAAAAAACAAAATAACCTATAAAAATGATAAACACCTAGGTCAAAACCTATTTGCTTGGTTTAGAGATGCAGATAGTAAAAAATTTAACATAATTATTGTTGAAGCTACAAAAGAAACTAAATTAGGTGTTGCAATAATGAATAGATTAAAAAAGGCTAGTAATGTTATTATTGAATAATGAAATGGGGATAATATGTTTATTATAGCACATAGAGGATTTCACAGAGTAGATCCAGAAAATAGATTAAAAGCATTTAATGATGCCATCGGAATAGCAGATTATATTGAAATGGATCTAAGAAAAACTTTAGACAATAAAATTATTATAAATCACAACCCAAGTATAAACGGCTATAAAATATCAAAATATAGCTATAAAGATTTATTAAAAATAAATTCAGATTTGTGTACATTTGAACAGGTATTAAAAAAACTTTCAGGAAAAATAAAATTTGACATAGAACTAAAAGAAACTGGCTACGAAGATAAAATATTACAATTAATTAATAAATATTTAAAACCAAAAGATTTTATTATTATTTCTTTCAAAACAAAAGCAATTAAAAAAATAAAGGAATTAAATTCTAAAATAAAAACAGGTTTACTAATTGCATCAGAAATAGAAATATTAGAACTGCGAAAACTATTAAAATATACAAAGGCAGACTATATTATGCCAGAACATTATTTCCTTGATTTAAAATTATACAATCCAAAAAAATTTCCAAATCACAAATTAATCCTTTGGACCGTTGACGGTAAATTCTTGGAAAAACATTTTAAAAAATATAAAGATAATAAATTCATCTACGCAATAACTACAGACGATCCTGATTTGGCAAAAAAAATGTTAAAGAAGAAATAGAATTATTAAACTTTATTTTTAACTACTTTTCTTATTTTTGTTATTTCGTCTTCTAATTTGATGTTAATCTCTTTAGGCGTTACTACTATTAAAAATATGGCAATTATTACTCCCACTACACCTATTGCTGCAAATGCAGGTATATTTCCTAAAGTATCGGCCAAGAATCCCGCCAATATTGGGCCAACAACATAGCCAAAGTTAGTTGCAAAATCCGCTTGACTTTCTATTTCTGTTTCAACATATCTTGTTTCAGAAACATAATCTGCATAGGTTGCTCTATTCGCGGGCTCAGTTAGTGCTAAAAATATGCTTGATAGGAATGCTAAAATAATTAAAACTATTGGTATTTTAATAAAAAAGAAAAGAGTTAATATTAAACAACTAAATAATAGAGAATACATCGCAGTTTTCTTTTTTCCATATCGCGATGTAAAAAAATTGACAAACCAACCTACAAAAACAAAAGGCAACAAATAGGCAACTAAAAATAAACTAGATAGTATTCCCAAACCAACCCAACTTTCCGCAACCAACGGCCCAATTTCACAAAATATTGCATCAATAATATTTAGCATAACAGTTACTAATAAAACTGGAAATATTAATTTACTAATCTTTTTCCAAATATAAATTTCGGAATATTTTTTTTGCCTACTACAATTAATCCTATTGTCTAGTTCTTCTTTATCTTGGCTTTTCAATACTTTGTTTTGCTTAATTAATATTAAAATCAAAATTATAAAAAATATAAATGCCAGGCCCAAAAATATCCACGCTGCAACAAATGGTTTTACATCTAAAACTTCACCAATTAAAAAACCAGCAATTATGGGTGCTAATAAATAACCTAAAGAGGAAAATACAGCCAATACTCCGGCACCCGTAGCGTGCTCCTCTTCTTTTACATAGGCTCCAACAAATTCATATCTTCCAATATTAAATAAATCATAGTATAATCCCCAAATAACCATTGCTAAAATATACATCCAAATGGTAGTTGCTTTCCACAAAACTAAAGGATAAAATAAACATACTGCAAACAAAACCAAATAGGTTCTTCTTAAACTAGTATTCTTTAAAACTTTACATAGAACAACATCGAAAAACATTCCAGCTAAAGAAGAAGTACCAATAATAATTCCCATCATTGTTTTTGATATGCCTTCACCAGTTATTACCAAGGGCACAACATATTGTAATAAACCATCAAACATTGTCCAAAATAAAATTAGAAAGCCCATCGCATACAATGGTTTATTCTTAAAACCCACTTTTTTAATATGATCGTGCAAATGAAATATTGTTGGCATAGTAATTAGAAATATATTCTTATTTA
>CAIWXP010000094.1 GCA_903916665.1 Candidatus Iainarchaeum sp.
AATATAAATTTATGGTTTCTCTATAAGTATGGCTTTCTATGAAAGTTACCGTGCCACCTTAGCTCAGCGGTAGAGCTGCTGCCTTGTAAGTTCTAGCATTGACATTGCGCTCAATCTAGCTTCTGGATTTATCCAAGTAAGCAGCGGGCCGGGGGTTCAAATCCCTCAGGTGGCTCTTAAAAGCCACAAGTGGGCTTTGAACTTATAATTACAAAGCCACTTTTGGTAAAACTAATTTTTTATCTATTTCTCAACTAACATTTAAATGTTTTTATATCTTGTTATATACATGAACATGCCCGCCCGCGAGTTACCAAACCAACCAACCAACCAACCAACCAACCAACCAGTAAAATTGGAATCTGACAGAGTTATTACTGCTGCTTTTATTAGATATTCTGCAAAAGTCTTTGAAGAAATGTTGAAAACGGGTCATCCAAGAGGCATTGATTACCACAAAGTAGTTGCAAGGATTTTAGAAAATCCTAAATTTAAAGATATTAATCCTGCTACTGTATTACGTAAATTAATTACTATTTATCCTCGTTCAAATTTAGTTAATGAAGAATCACCTATTGATTTAGCTGAAGAATTTCTATCTGATAATCCCAAATATTTAATTCCTGAAAAATTAGAATTAGCCGCTAAACTTTTAAGACAACCTGGAACAACTGTAAATAGTGTTGCTAAGAAAGTTAGTTTACCAAATTCAACATTAACACATTATTTAAGGCAAGCAGGACTTACAGGTCTTAGTCAAGCACAAAAAGGATTAAGAATTGTTTATGGAAAAGGAAAAGATCCTAATGAACCCAATTATGGCCATTACTTTTCAGTAGCTACTGTTGAAAGGGCAGCACAATTATTACAAAGAGTAAATGGTAATAGACAACAAGCATTAGAACTATTTATTAAAGAATTTGGTACAAGTTCTGGTCAAGATTTAATTAATGATGTTTTTTCAGCATATTTATTACAAAATGGTATCTCATTTTGTTTAGAACGTTATAAAAAATGGGCACAAACATACAAAAAAGTTAGACCATCATTAAATGAAGAGCAATTAGCAAGACGTGAAATACTAAATGTGATTCTGCAAGCATTGAGAAAAGAAACGATACCTAATAGTAATTTATTTTTAAGAATTGCTTTTGAAATACTAATAGGTAAAAGAGCATATGAAATTGCAGAAGAATACAAAATATCAGAATTAACAATAGTTGCAATAAGAAAAAGAATGGAAGATTATATTACAGATTATGAATTAGATAGAAAAAAATTATTAAGATCAGAGTTAGAAAAAACAAAATGGTTTGATTCATTTGAAGAACAATGGGTTTCTGAGCCAAACAGAGATATTGCCAGGAATCAATTCATAGAAGTTGCAAGACGATTCAGAGAAGATACTCAAATATACACTCCTTTACCAAATAATGATTTAGTTAAAAGTTTTGCACAGAGAAAAACAACTAAAACCCTTGCTTCAAAAAGAATTGCACAAACACATAGATTTGCATAGTTAAAAACCAGTGGCTCTGTAAGTTTTGCTTTGGATTTCTCAGGTGGCTTTTCTTCTTTTTTTATATCACCATCATTTTGGAATTTAAAAGTTCTATTTAAACAAAAAGTCTGTATTTTCTATTTTAGGTGAATCTATTTTACCAGAAAATAAATATATCTTGTTATTTTCACAGGCGTAATTTTGCAAATTTTTTATTGCTATTAATTTAGTTCTTTGTTCTTGAGTTAAAGTTGCACCTACTTTTGCAAAAGCCATGGCATAATAATAGGATATTTCCCCATCTAATGAACCATATTCTCTACCCAAAGATATAATTTTACTTTCATCAATTATCTGTGATAATAAAGCTTTTCTTAATTCTGTAGATATTTCTTTTCTTTTCTCAACAATATCTGTTAATGCCGGTTTTTCAATATCAACCAATGAAGTTATAATTGGCTTTTGTGTTGCATCTAAAGTTGCAATAAATTCATCACCCTCATCGCCTGTAATTGATTCATCAATAGTATAACCAGCATTACCAATTGCAGGTGCATCTTTTATATAAAATCCACCAAAATAATCTGCCTGTCTTTCAGGACAAAAATAAGTATCTGCATTTACATCTCCAGCATACCAAGCAAACATTTCACTTGCATAGGTCATAACTAAAACATCTTCATCATGAGATAAAGTTTTTTTATCAACTTGATCAGGTAATTCTGTCCAACCAGCAAATCCTATTTTAGCCATATTATCAAAATATGCTTTTTGCGCACTAGTTAAAGAATTTAATATTTCTGAAAATAATCTTGCTCTTTGTATACTTATATTTGCATCTAACTCATACAAATCAGAAGAATAACTTTCAACTGCATCTTTATTTAATCCTGTTGTTCCATTAGGAATATTACCATCTAATTGCCTTCTAAAAGCTAACATTAAAGGATATCTATCATAGGCATATTTGTTTACTAAAGATGCTTGTATTTTTGCCAATGCAATCATTTTTGCTTTTTGAGAATCATTTAAAGTATATAATACATTATTTGCAGCATTGGTTACAAAATCAGTGCTGTGTCCTTTTCCTGCTTGGGTAACATCTCTCAAATATTGAAAACCAAAAAAATCAGCTAATTTTCCAGGAGGCAAAAAACTATCTGAGCATAAATTACCAGTTAAAAATCCTAAACCATCAAAAGCTAAAGTTGTTAATTGTGCTTTATCAGAAATAGCTTGTTCAATACTATACCCACTTTGATTTTGATTTTGATCTAGTTTTGGTTTATTTATGTCTTGCTTTTGTTCATCTTTAATCTCTGGTTTTGGTCTATTTATATCAGGTACATTATTATCTGGTTTTACAATTTGTGTTTTAGGTTCTGCTCTATTTGGCGCACAGGCTAATACTCCTGGTTTATCATTACATACCCCAGTTAATGTTCCTTCTTTGCTTTCAAATTGACAATTATCATTTATGTTTTTGTCTTTACAAGCTAAAATTGCTTCATTAGGAGGCATATGAACATTATTTAGGCTATTATTATCTAAATTCACTTGTTGTTTTTGAACATTAGAATCAAAAGAATTATTTACATTAACACAACCAGAAAATAAAACTAATAAAAATAAACTTAAAATAACACAAATACCAATATATTTCATTAAATCACCTTAATAGAAATAAGGCAAAAAGTATATAAAACAAACTCCTTCAAACCAGTGGCGACGTAAGTTTTGCTTGAGGTCGCTCAGGTGGCTTTTCTTCTTTTTCTAATTATTTAAATCCTAAGATATATTTAAATACTTTACTTATTATACTTATATAAGGTGATGTGTGTGGTTAATATGACTTTATCTATGCCTGAAGAGTATTACTCTTTAATGAAGAAACATTCTGAAATAAAATGGACAGAAATAATGAGAAATGCAGCAATAATGAAATTAAGAGAATTTGAAGATGCAAAGCTAAAACAAGAATTATTAAACAAGACTTCTGAAGATTGGGATGATGCTCGTGACTTATTCAAATTTTGAACAGGGCGACATAGTTGTTTTGCCAATTCCTTTTTCTAATTTATCTGATGCAAAACTAAGACCCGCAATTATTGTAAGTAGTAATAACTTTAATCAAAATTATCCTGATGTAATTGCTTTAAAGATAACTTCAATTGGACATAGTTTACCTTTTGATGTACAATTAAAATTTAATGATTTAATTAAAGGTGAATTACTAAAAGACAGTACAATAAACTGTGCATTTGTTTTAACAATAGAAAAAACACTCATAGATAAAAAAATTGGAAAAATAAATAATTCAAAATTAAATGAAATAAAAGAAAAGTTAAAAGAATTATTTACAATTTGATTAAATCAAACTATTTTCCTAAATATTTTCGCAAGCAATATATACTTTGCTTTTTTGTATAATATGTGCAATATCACTATACTGATCAAAAAGAAAAACAAAAGAATAAATTTACAACCAAAGTAAAAGATGCAACAAAACGATTTTTTAAAAGCCTAGGCCCAGGTTTTATAACAGGAGCATCGGATGATGATCCCTCTGGAATAGGAGCCTATTCTCAAACTGGTGCACAATTTGGAAACAGCCAAACTTGGACTGCATTATTTTCTTTTCCATTCATGGCAGCAATCCAAGAAATGTGTGGAAGAATTGGCTTAGTAACAGGTAAAGGCTTAACAGCAGTTATGAAACTTTATTATTCTAAGAAAATTCTCTATGGTGCAGTTATTCTTCTTTTAATTGCAAATATAATAAATATTGGAGCAGATCTAGGAGCAATGGCATCTTCTGGACAATTAGTTTTTGGAATAAATTTTATTTACTGGTTAATTGGAATAACCATAATTACTTTACTTTTAGAAATCTTTGTAACCTATAAAACCTATGCAAAAATCTTGAAATATTTAACATTTTCTTTATTTGCCTACATTATTGTTGCATTTATTGTAACACAAAATTGGGCCCCTGTATTACTATCGGCAATTGTACCTCACATTTCCTTTACAAAAGAATACTTAATGAACATAGTTGCAATCCTAGGAACAACTATTTCTCCATATTTATTTTTTTGGCAGGCAAGTGAAGAAGTAGAAGAAGAGGTTAGTAGAAAAGAACTTAGAGACATGGGCGTAGGAAAACCT
>CAIWXP010000095.1 GCA_903916665.1 Candidatus Iainarchaeum sp.
AAAGAAGTGAAATATATACTGGCTGGGAAAACAATAATAGTTCACATAATTCAAATGAGATTATAATTTCAGCAATACCTAAAGATGTGGCTAACGCCTATATAGAAGTTTTAAACAATGCTAATATCAGCGTGCTTGCTCTTGAATCGCACATAGCAAGTATTGCACGTTCTATTAAAATGAATGCGGATGAAACAATCCTATTCACAAAGAAAAATCAATTCAGCGTTACGATTTTTAGTTTAAAAAATAATAGCGTTCAATTTTCACGCACTCTTCCACTTATATTTATAAAAGAAGAAAAACAACTTGAGGATGAAATAAATAAAATAAAAGTTTCATTAGAAGCTGAATCAAAAGAAAATGTCAAAGAAATGCCACTCATAGAGGCAAGTATTATAGATGATTATTTAAACTATCCAGAAATTGCAACTCACATTGAATCTAAATGGTTTGTTTCCCTTGGAGCATTTATTCGCGGGCAAATTCGCAGTGGAGAAGACTACCAAATAAGTTTACTTCCTGTTGGTACTTTGAAAGCTTACGCATTTCAAAAAACAAAAATATTTATTTCACTTGTTCGCAATATAATAATAGATGTATCTATCTTCTTTCTATTAGCATTTCTAGCTGCATACCTCTTAATATTTTCACTATCACAAATACTAAACAAAACAAATACAAATATTTCAATACCACCTGTTTCTACTGACGTCTTAAAAAAAGAATCTTTAATAAAAAAAGTTAATTCATTAACCCAAGTAGCCCAATCATTTTTATCTAATACAACAAACTGGAGCATTCTTGTAGATGAGATAAAATCTCGTTCTATAAATGGAATTATAATATCTAGTTTTAGTGCTTCATCAATAAATGACCCTGTCTCACTTGTAGGAATAGCTTCAGATCGTGATACTTTAAATAAATTCAAAAAATCTCTCCAAGACTCAAATTATTTAACTTCTGTCGATTTACCCATTACAAACCTAGAACAAAAAGGAAATATTCCATTTTCAATAACATTCAGAATAAAAGATCCGAGTATGTTAAATTATAAATAATATGTTTACAATCAAAAATTTATTAATAGTAATAGTAAAGAATGCAATTATTGCTTTAATATTTGTATCTATTTCTACAACTGCTATATTTTTTATAAATTCTAAAATTGGTATTATTTCTGATTCTATATCTCTAAAACATAAACTAGAATCCGAACTCAAACAAAGAACAGAACTTTTATCAACTCTAGAAAAGGATGCACAAACTGTAGGACAAAATGATATTTTAATTGGCAATGCTTTTATTCCTTCAAATAATATTTCAGAATTCACAAACTCACTCGACAAGCTTGCTTCTAAAAATAATATATTACAGACATACAAATTTGAAACACCTATAATTTCAGGAGTATCGGACATAATATCTACTTCCACACTTTCTTATTCAGAGACTTTAACATCAGATGTTTCAACTTTTTCTAAATATATTAAAAATTTTGAAGAACTTCCATACTTTACCAAAATTGAGAGTTTAAATATAACATCACAAGACAAAAATGGATGGGAAGGTCCTTCTACTATAACCCTTAAAGCAACATTATTAACCCAGACAATACAATAAAACAATGGAAAACAAAGAAACACTTCAAAAGATTGAATCCAAAAAAATGAAACCCATTGATTTCATATATCTAGGTATTATTTTATTGTTTTTTATA
>CAIWXP010000096.1 GCA_903916665.1 Candidatus Iainarchaeum sp.
AATAAAAAAATAAAAAGAATATTGTTAATCCTAAAAACAAATTGGTTAATAATTTAAAAGATAGATCCAAATTATGTAATAATATATTTAGACCATAAACTAAATATGTAAAACCAATTCTATAGGCAAACGGGGCTTCGTGGTTCAATTGCATAGCCCCAAAAGGATTGGCAGCCATAGAAATATATTTATATAAATCTGTTCCTGCATAACTAATTGGCTTATTAATTAAGAAATTTGACAAGATTAATATTCCTAAAATAAGCAATATTACAGAAATATATTCTTTTTTAAATTGCATTTACAAACACCTAAATTAATTTTTCCAACACCCTTTCTAAATCTAAAATAGAATTAATTTTATAATTAGGTTTAAAATAAATCATTTTCTTTTTTCCATTGGTAACTAAAATACTTTTTATTCCTGATAGCTTAGCAACCAGAATATCTGTATATTGTTTATCGCCAACTATCACTGCTTGATCTTTAGTTATATTTAAATCCTTTAAAATTCTATGAATTTTATTTGGTAGTGGTTTTCTATTTACAAAAAAATCAGGAGTATAAACTTTATAAAATAAAGATTCATAGTTTGCTTTCTTAATTCGCTCTAATATTTTATATTTAAAACCATTTGATAATAATATCAACTTATATTTCTTCTTTAATTGTTCTAACATTAACTTAACTTTTCCAGTATTAATTGTTTTAACATGCACAGGATATATTGTATCATCCAAATCAAATATAATTACTTTAACCATTCTTTTCACCAATTTTTTCTTTTTTTCCAAAATAATCTTTTATTTCTTTGTAATCTATATCAACTGCTTTCTTACCCAAATAAAAGAAACCTAAAAATAACCACAGCCAATAGCTTAAAAGTCTTTCTACTAGCATTCCTGAAAATGCAATACTTGAAGGCAACCCAAAATAAGTAAAGACTGCTACAGCTCCACCTTCAAATACTCCCAATCCTCCTGGCAAAATAAAAACAATTGCTAATAGATAGGATAATGAAATTATTCCCGCAATTAACCAAAAATTAACCGAAAAACCAAACATATAAAATATTAACCAAACTCTTGCAAAATCAATAAACAAACGTAAAACAGAATATAAGAATGCAACAAACATTGCGTTTTTATTTACAATTATTACTTTTGAACTTGTAATATATTCTGATAAATAATTACTTATTCTTTTTAATTTCAATTTATTAGTAATTGATATTATTGATTTTTTAACAAAATTTGAAACAAACATTAAAATTAAGAATAATACGGCTACTGAAAATAATATTCCTACCAAATAGGCAAACCTAACTTGACTAGAATATAAAAAAGAAGTAGCAATTACAATAATACCAAAAATCAATATTTCCAAAATTCTTTCAACAGACACGGCCGCAAATACTTTACTTAATTGTACCTTTAATAATTGTTTTAATGCAAATACTCTTGCCAATTCTCCAAATGCTCTTGAAGGCATAATAAAGGCTATTGCTTGACCAATTGCATAGTTCTTAAACATTCCTTTTGATACTTGTTCACCACAGGCTTTAAATAAAACATTAGCTCTTAAAACTTGCAAATAATATTCTATAAAAATAGATATAATTATAACCGGCAACAACCATAATTTTGCATTTTTAAATGCATCAATTATACTTTGAAATCCAATATAATAGCCAATTGCCAATATTAACATTATTCCTAATAAATATGGCACCATTGATTTAATCTTCATAGAATCACATGAACTTCTTAACAACAGAAAGTGCACCTTGTTTCCAGCATATTCTATGAGTTACACCAGAACCTTCAACAATGCTTTCTTTATTGTCTAAATACCATTGATAGGCTCTTATTAATGCCTGAGAAGTACTATATTTTGCTTTCCAACCTAATTGTTTTCTAAGTTTATCAACAGAAACAAATGAATCTTTATCTGCTGTGCCATAAACCCATTTATACAAAGGTGACAATTGCAAAAACTCTAAAGTAGCTAATGTTGGTTTAACAAACCAAGCAGGAGTATGCATTACCTTTGAACCTGTTTTTGCATAGTTTATCAAATCACCTAAAATATTATCAACAATATCAAACTTTTCTGAGCCCACATTAAAAGTATCATTTGCTTTTTTACTTGGAGCAGTTAATGCCAAATCTATTGCATGTACTAGATCATCAACTTCTAACAATTGAAATAGATTTTTTCCATTACCAATAGAAGGTATTTTTTTACCACACTCTACCCAATCATAGAGTATTTGAAATACGCCTAATCTTGCTGTACCAATAAATGTTTTTGGTCTTAAAATAGGAACAATCATTCCTTTCTTTCTAAACTCTTCAACAACTTTCTCTCCGGCAATTTTACTTTTACCATAATTTCCTACACCTATCATAGGATTAGTTTCATATAGTGGATGCACTTTAGGTACACCATAAACGGCAGTGGATGAAATAAATACTGTTCTAGGAACATTAAATTTTTTTGCAACTTTTAATACATTTCTTGTACCTTCAACATTTGTACTAAATATATCTGCCTTTTTCCACAATGGCAAAGCAGCAGCAGCATGTATTATTAGATCTATTTTGTTTTCTTTAAAGAGTTTCTCTAAACCTTTAACATCTCTAACATCTGTATCATAAAGTTTTGCATTTTTAGGATATTCATCAACAGGATAATTTGCAATATCTAAAAAAATCAAATTATACTTATGTCTTAATCTTTGAGATATATGATAACCTAGAAAACCAGCACCACCAGTAACTAAAATAGTTTTCTTTATTCCTTTAAAGTTCTCAATATCATCATATTTTTCTTTAAACTTGCCAGTACCTAATTTGTAAGTATTTGTTTTTTCATAATTCATAGTAACACCTAAAACCATTTATATTTATACATTGCAAACAAAAATAATAATAACCATAAAAATGCAAGCAAAACTAGATCTAACTTAAAGAATGTTTTTTCGCCATGTCTTGCAACATCAATATTTCTTATAACCAATGAAAAATATCTTAATAATAATAAAGTAAAAACAGGAACTGTTGCTAAAAACCAATAGCCACTATGTTCAATAATTATATAAACTGAGTAAAATATTACTAAGATTGCCAAAAACACAATCATAAACATTTGCATTAATTCGGGAGTGTAAAACTCCAATAATTTTCTATTCTTTTGAAGACCTTCTTTTGATTCACCATATCTTTTTGCAAAAACAAAGAACATAGCTAAAAAGAAAATTCCCAGAATAAACCATTCACTTATGTATATGTGTAATATAATCGCACCACAAATTGCTCGAATCATAAAATTTATTGCAATAACTATAATATCTATAAAAACTTTATGTTTCAACCAAATTGAATATAAAAAAGTCAATACAAACAATAATAATAATAAAACAAAGAACAATGGATTTAACACATATCCAATTATTAATGATGCCAATAATAAAATAACTGCAAATACTATTGCCAAAGGTATAGATACTTTTCCTGCTGCAATGGGCCTTTTACTTTTGGTTTTATCTAACTTATCCTTTTCTTTATCAAAGATATCATTTATTATATAATTAGTTGAAGATATCAAACATAAAGCAAAAAATCCTAAAACTAAGCTTAAATACTGATTCCCTGTTAAATCAAACCCAAAGAAGATTAAAGGCAAAAAAACTAATATATTCTTGTACCATTGATAAACTCTTAACAATTTAGAAATCATAATGAATCACTGTATATCAATATTATCTACTTGTCCTTTCTTAAACTTATTCTTTAATCCATTCCAAATAAGTTTTACTATTTTGTGTTCTTTTTCTATTTTCCATAAAATAGGACAATATAAAATAATAAATAAAACTGTTTGAATGATTTTAACCCAATAATAACTAAATATGCTAAACAACCAATAATGTGCTAAAATCCATAATAACCCATAACAGCTCAATGCATAAAAAAATGGCCAGATATAATCAATTATTTCTTTTAATGATAACCCCCAAGACCCCAAAATATATTTGTATCCTATTAGATTTACAAAAAAACCAAAAAAGAAATAAGCTATACAAATAGAATATGCAATATAAATGGGAGCCAATTTGAAATAAATTATTAATAAATTTGTAATAATTTCTAATACTATAAAAATTGCAGTTATTAGAAATAGTTTTAATTCGTTATTTTTTGCAATATAATAATCGTTTATTAAAACCGGGAAAAATATATATCCCAACATCAAAATATACATATATTTTATTCCAGAACTATACTTAGGAAAGAAGATATCAACTATTATTGGCAACAAAAATAAAGCAATAAAAATTATAAAGTAGCTAAATTGCATTACCAATTTATATGGTTGTAATATTAATGTTTTAATTTTAGAATTATTATCAACATTTTGATAAATATTTGGAATTATAGGAGTTAACAAAGTAGATACTAAAAAATTTAATAAATTGCTAAAAAACATGCCAACTGAATATAATCCTAATTCTGTTACTCCATAACCCAGCCAAATTGATATATTATCAACAGTAGACAGGATTATCAATGAATATTTTAATATAAATAAATTAAACCCCGCTTTAATAAATAACCAATATTCTCGTAATTTAAAAATAAACTTTGGTTTATAATCTAATTTTGGATATATTAAAAATATAACTATAATTCCAGAAACTAGAGATCCTAAGAAAAAACCAATCACCCCAAAAAAATAACTAAAAAATATTATAATTATGGTTGATAATATTGCTCCAATAAAATTATATTTTGCCAATAATCTAAAATTTTGTTTTGATTGTAATATAATTGATATAATATTGTTATAAAAGGAAACAATTATCAATAAACTAACAATAAGAATGGACCACTTATAGATTGGATTATTAACTAAAAAAATCTCAATTATTATTCCCAAAATAAACAAAATCAAAGAAAGCACAGAAATAATGCTAAATATTAAATTAGTATAGTTATCCCTAGATTTTACATTTGATAATTCTGTTAATTGCCTTTTTTTACTAAAGGTATCAATAGTACCTAAATGAGCATTATTTCCATAACTATAATACAATTGAATACTACTTTTTATACCATAATATGTTGGTCCAAAAAGATTTGCAATAAATATTGTTTGTATTGCTTGAAGAAATCTAACAACAATATTGGATAATATATTGTAAATGGTATTTTTCAATATTTTCTTTTTTATAGTCATGAATATCTTAATATATTATATTGT
>CAIWXP010000097.1 GCA_903916665.1 Candidatus Iainarchaeum sp.
AGTTCTAACTTTTGTTGAACCAATTTTTGCCAAATTTAGTATATTATTATAATATTTCTTATCTGTTATTAACAAATTTATATATTTACTCCATTTATCAACATTCTGTTCGCAGATTATTGCCCCTTCATTAATGTCTTTTGCAACAGGCATAGGCGTTGATATAACTGGAGTACCAGTGGCTAGTGATTCAACAGGTATAATACCATAACCCTCAAAACTACTGGGAAAAACAGTAAATTTTGATTTATTATAATATTCGTTCATTTCACTATTTGTTAAATCTTTCCAAATTAGTTTTATTCCTTTTTTATTCAAATCAGAAATATATTCATTTATTTCTGAATTAAATCTACCTGTAATTATGATTTTGTAGTTCTTTATCTCGTTGCAATTATCTTTAATTAATTTATCTAATACCTTTTTTAAAAAAGACATTCCTTTATATCTTCCATAGGCCCCATTTGGAAAAAATATGATTTTTTGTCTAATAACATTCAGAGGATAATAAATTTCAGTATATGCCCACGGCTTTACTATCTTTATTTTCCTTTTGTCAAGGTTAGGATTAACATTTAGAATATAACTTTTTGATTGATCACTCACGGTAAGAACAAATTTAGATTTATTAAGCATTTTCTTTTCTCGATTTATTTTATAGTTTGTTTTCAGTTTACTAATAAAATCTAATTTTTGCGCGCTATGATTTTTAGATTCATATTCAAAAGGATGATGACAAATAAATATTATCTTCTTTCCAGATAAACCACTAAGATAAATATCTCCATTTGCAAAAACACAAAATTTGTTAGATAATTCACTAATTGATATATATACCCCATAAACTATAGGGTACAATAACAAATAAATCCTAGCAATAATTTTATTTTTAATTGTATTAGGATCTTTTATTTTTAGATATTCAATTTTATTTGAATTATTCTCTTTATATTTGTGCATTATATTACGTAAATAATTATTTCCGCCAGTTACTGATATAGAACAAACACACACCAATTTTTTCATAAAAATCATCCAAAAAATAAATTCCTATTTCTTAATTATATCTCCACCTACAGACCAATATCTATCCGGAGTTCCAACATCTTTTATAAATCCTTTTAAGTTATATGCTAATACTTTCTTATTATTTTGCAATAATTTTGGTATTAAATCGTCTTCAAAGGAAAAAACAGTCGCCGTCATATAATTAAATGTTTCATTATTCATAACTTGAATTGATTCTCTAGTTAATCCTGTAACTGGAAAACCATTTGATGGCCGGCCTATACTTAGAATTCTATTATTTGAATCAACCAAAACATTTGAACTATCTTCCGGATGATCATTCTTTTGAACAACAAATGTTAATATTGCTTTTTGGGAAATGTGATAATTAATCAACTCTTTAAGATTCATCTCAAAATACATATCCCCATATATTATTAAAAAATTATTTTCATCTTTGAAAAGATTATAACTATTTTTAATTGCGCCTCCAGTACCCAAAGGACTAGTTTCATTAATATATTCTATATTAACTCCAAATTTTTTCCCGTTTCCTAAATAATCTACAATCTTGTTTCCTAAATAACCAATTGATATTACAATATCAAAAAAATCCTGTGCTTTTAACTTTTCAATAATGTCTAACAATACTGGTTTACCGTGTATAGGAAACATGGCTTTTGGAATATCTTCATTTAACACTTTTATTCTTGTCCCTTTTCCACCAGCAACAATTAATACTTTCACAAAATCACTTCTTACTAATTATAAAATTTATTGCGTCATACAAATCATTAGAAATGTAATCTGGTTTAATACCTATACATTCTTTAATTAAACCTGTTTTAACAAACAATGTCTTAACTCCTACTGCATATCCTGCCAAAATATCCGATGTTGCATCGCCAATCATATAACATTCTTTTAGATTTAAATTATATTTGTTTTTTGCTAACAACAGCATTCCTGGCTTTGGTTTTCTACAATCGCATTCTATTTTATATTTGCCCATTCCTTCTGTAGGATGATGTGGGCAATAAATATAATCATCTATTTTAATACCATTTTCTTTTAAAATTTTTAAATATTCTCTTTTAAACAAATCAAATTCGTTCTTTGTGCACAACCCCCTTCCTAAGGCCGATTGATTAGATATAATTATTAATTTATAATCTTTCAATTTAATAGTTGCTAATTTTAACGCATCAATAGAGCGAGTAATAAATTTCAACTTTTCTAATTCACATAGATGCCCAGTATCAATATTTATTACCCCATCCCTATCTAAAAAAATTGCTTTC
>CAIWXP010000098.1 GCA_903916665.1 Candidatus Iainarchaeum sp.
GTTTTTACTAAATTAGCTGAAGATATTGGGTGCATTATTGTTGGAAGAAAGACCTATGACCTAGTTAAAAAATGGAAAGAATATAACTATAATTTAATTAAATGTAAGAAAATAATTGTTTCATCTAATTTAAAACTAAAATCAAAATTAGAAAATAAAAATTATTTGTTTGCGAATTCACCAGAAGATGCTTTGAAAAAAGCAAAAGAATTAAAGTTTAAAAAAGTATTAGTTGCTAGTGGAAGTATAATTAATTCTGCTTTTATGAAAGCTAATTTAATTGATGAAATTATAATTAATATAGAACCATTTACATTAGGCAAAGGCATAGGTATATTTGCAGAAAACAATTTTGAAAATAGATTGAAACTAATTAAAATGATGAAATTAAAAGAAGGCATAATACAGTTAAGTTATAAAGTAATTAAATAAAAAGCAAAAAATAAAAATAGAAAAAAAGAAAAGTCAAAATGACTTTACTTTAATAATTTTTTAATTCTTGCTATTGCATCAACTATTTCTTTTTCACTTTTTGCACCAGCACAAATCATTTTACCATTCTTAAAAAGTAATAATGATATCTTTGGATCAAATAATCTTACAATAGCACCAGGAAATTGTTCTGGTTCATATTCAACATTATCTAATTTTGTTGCCAAGTTAAACAAATCAATTTTCAAATCCAATTGAGTGTTTGCAACTAAATTAACAATTTTATATTCTGGATTAGTTGGTATTTTCAAACCAGGAGTAATTTCCTTTAACAATTTACAAGTATTAATTATACCTCTTGGAATATCACTTTCTTTTTGAGCCCCTGCACAATTTATTTTACCATTCTTAAACAAAGTAATGGTCATTTTTGGTTCTGGCAAACGCATTATAGCACCAGGGAATTGTTCTGGTTCGTATTCCACACTAGGAATAGAAACTGCTATGTTAAATAGGTCTAAATTTGCACCTAAATTACTTACTGCAACTAAATTCACAATAGTATATTCTTTCTTCTCAACCTTTTCCAAGAAATCACCCATATCCCTATTAAAAGAAACATTTATAAAGGACTAATAAATGTATAACAGAAACATTTATAAATAAACCTATCATATTAAATATATTATAATACTTATAGGTGGTTGAATGTTTGAAGGTAATCAAGATTCTGTAGGCGCTCCTTTGCCAGATATGGGTGGAGACTTTGGTGAAAGAAAAAGTTTTTTTCAAAAGATATTCTCAAAAAGCGAAACTATAATTCCAATTGTTTTAATTGTAATTTTATTGCTAATTTTAGTATTGGCATTTAGTGGATGGAATTATTCAAGTATTCCTGTAATAGGAAGTTCATTAAAAAGTATATTTGGTGCAAAACAATATAATGTTTTGATTATTGGTAAACCAGTACCTATTGTAATGGATAACATAATAGGAAACTATGATTTTACTAAGACCTATAGATTTCAGCTAGCGACAGAGGATTCCTTTGCTAGTAATCCAGAATCGAGATTAAGCCCCTATGATTTTATAATTTTAGATCAATCTGATGCTGATACTCCTATGGGTATGCAATCAGCAATTCCTTATCAATTAGCAGAAGCATTAAAAAATTACGTAGCTTCAGGTAAAAGTTTAATTATTGTAGGTAACTCAGGCTATAGATTAGCTGGTAATCCTGATGCATTTGGGTATAAAGCAATATTTGGAAATATAGTTCCTATTGATTGTATTGAAAATATTGATATGATATCACCTTGTGTAAATCCACAACCAATTACAGGTATTTTGAGAAATACTATGATTAGTAATGTTTTAGATGGTATTGATGAAATACCTGCATTAACTGATAGACAATCAGGAAAACCTGGTTTAGACTTAACAGTATTTCCTGTAAATCACAATGGTGAAGAATGGATGTATATTAAGGATATTAGAAGTAATAAACAATATTCAGGTATAATTGTAAACAAGAGTATGTTGGGTGGAAAAGTAGTATATTTCTCATTTAAAGAATGGGGATGGATACCTAACGTAATACATAGAATATTTGAATATGTTCAATAAACGTATAATAAATAAAAATTAATTGTTGGCTAAATGCCAACACCTTATTTATTTTTTTAATTTA
>CAIWXP010000099.1 GCA_903916665.1 Candidatus Iainarchaeum sp.
ACATAGATTACAGATATTGTAAAGGTTGTGGTATTTGTGCTCAACACTTGAAAGATGCAATTATAATGAAGAAGGCTTAGTTATGAATTTTAAATTTACTAAATTGAAAATTATAGTAGCAATTATCCCTGCAATAATTTTTGGAATTTATGTGTATTATTCTTCTAGTAATTCTTGTTTTGGTGGTCCTTGTGGTAGTAATTGGTTATTTGATATGCTGTTATTATCTTTAATAATTGGAATAATTATTTTTGCATTAATTTACGTAGTTTGGAGTTTAATCCAAAAAAAAGAAGAAATTAAGAAATGATTTTTATGGTTGATGAAAAGAAAAAAAGGATGTTATTGAGTGGAGGAGAAGCAGTAGCCTATGCAGAAATGCAAATTAACCCTGAAGTTTGCTCTGCTTACCCAATTACTCCGCAAACTCCTATAATAGAAACCTTTGCAAAATATGTGAGTGATGGCAAAGTTACAACCAATATGATTTTAACTGAAAGTGAACATAGTGCAATGAGTGCTTGTATTGGTGCTTCTGCCTTTGGGGCAAGAACCTTCACAGCAACAAGTTCCCAAGGACTTTTGTATATGAATGAAGTGATTTACACTGCATCAGGATTACGATTACCAATTGTGATGGCCGTAGGAAATAGAGCTATAGGTGCACCAATCAACATTCATACTGATCATTCTGACAGTTTTACAGTAAGAGATTGTGGTTGGGTTCAAATATATTGTGAAGATGTTCAAGAAGTTTATGATACTATGTTAATGGCACAAAGAATAGCCGAAAAAGTCAATTTGCCAGTAATGGTTATGCAGGATGGATTTTATACTACTCATAGTTTGCAACCAATTGATATTTTATCAACTGAAGTTGTTAAACAATTTGTTGGAGAGAAACCCAAAACAGATAACATTTCAAATACAAAAATGACCATAGGATCATTTGCTTTGCCAGATGTTTATTATGAAGCAAGAATTGCAATAAGCAAAGCAATAGATGCATCAAAGGATGTTATTGAAAATATTCAAAAAGAATTTTTCGATTTAACAAAAAGAAATTATAATTTATTTGATTCTTATAATGTTGAAGATGCAGACTATGTTTTTGTTGTTTTAAATTCAAGTGCTCAATTATTCAAAGAAGCCTGTGATGAATATAGGAAAAAAGGAATTAAAATTGGGGTATTAAGACCTAGAGTTTTTAGACCATTTCCTTTTGAAGAATTAGAAAAAGAATTGGAAGGAAAGAAAATCATTGTTGTTGAAAGAGTAGGAAATTATGGTGCTGAATTTTCGCCTTTAGCCTTAGAGTTCTCGCGATTTGGAAAAGAATTTTATAATATTGTTTTTGGTTTGGGTGGAAGAGATTTCAATTTAGATGATGCAAATAAAGTTGTTGAAATGTTCACAAAAGAAAAACAATCTAAGTTCCAATACTATGGCTATAAAAAAGAAATGTTAGAAGAAATAAAAGAATGATAATTAATAATGATTTTTATGGATGAGAAAATAATAAAATTAGATAATAAAGAAATATTAAAAATTGCTGAAAATGGTAAAGATAAATTTGCACCTGGTCATAGAACCTGTGCTGGTTGTTTTATTCCTACTATTGTGAGAACAGTTTTAGGAAGTTTACCTAAGGACTATGAAGCAGTTACTGGTGTTGCAACAGGTTGTGCAGAAGTTACTTCTACTCTATGGCCACATACTTCCTGGAATACTGGAAATATTCATAGTGCATTTGAAAATGTTTCTACTACTATTTCGGGCGCAGAAAGTGCCTATCAGGTTATGAAAAAAAATGGTTATAATAAAAATGTAAAATTTATTGCTTTTGGTGGAGACGGTGGAACTGTTGATATTGGTTTAGCAGCATTATCTGGGACCCTAGAAAGAGGACATGATATGCTCTATGTTTTATATGACAATGAATGCTATGCAAATTGTTTATCTTTATCTTCACAAATTATGACAAAAGAGGGGTTAAAAAGAATTATTGATATTAAATTAAGTGAAGAGCTTTATGTTTTTAATTTAAAAACACATGAATTAGAATTAAAAGAATGTAGTGGGATTTTTGATAATGGTACAAAAGAAGTATTTGAAATTGATACTACTCATCACAACTTAAAAGCAACTGGTAATCACCCATTTTTAGTAGTTCAAAGAAATGGTAGAGGAAAGAAAGTTGAATTGGTTTGGAAAATGGTTGAAACATTAAAAATAAAAGATGAAGTAGTAGTTTTAAAAAATATAGATTCTGGAAAGTCCTATACTTTTAAATTAATAAAAGTAGCTAAGAAAGGTGATTATAAAGTTAATAGAATTAATAATTTTATTTTGCCTAAAAAATCAAGTATAGAATTGATGGAATATTTAGGATTATATGTTGGCGATGGTTGGGTAAGACAAGAAAAAGGAGAAATAGGTTTTGCGCTACCTCAAAATACAGAGGGTAGAGAAAGAATATTATATTTACATGAAAAAATATTTAGTTTAGCAAAACATAGTAAAGATAAGTTTTATGTTTATTATCAATCAAAAAACATTGCTAATTTTATTGAATCTTTGGGATTTGAAAAAGGTGCAAAGAATAAAACTATTCCTACTTGGGTATTTTCATTATCAAAGCAAGAAAGAGAATCATTTGTTAAAGGATTAATGTTGTCTGATGGAAATATTATTGATAATAGTTACAGATATACTTCTGCTAGTTATGACTTATTAGAAAAATTAAGATTGTTGTTGCAAACTTTAGATTATAGAGTTGGTAA
>CAIWXP010000100.1 GCA_903916665.1 Candidatus Iainarchaeum sp.
AATTAAAAAGAACACCAATATCATTGATAACAAAATAAATAAATTTAAGCACAGTCCAACAATACCTAAAATAAATCCTGCCTTTGATAATGATGTTTCTTTTGTTTGTTTTTGGATTATACTAAATACTAATCCTAGGCCAGACAATATAAAAGCAACATAGGGCATCAAAAATAAAAGAATTCCTAAAATTCCTAATACTAAACTAACAACACCTTTGGTTTCAGATTTATTTTGTTTACTAGAATCAATTTTTCTTTTTAAAAAGAAATAGGTTAAACCAATTGCTATAATTCCAATTAATACAGTTATAATAAATATCCATGCAGAAGTTTTTGCTGATCCTGCAGGAGTTGTTCTTTCAATAACTATTGCAAAGTAACTAAAGCTAGGTACTGTGGCAGTATAAATATATCTTCCATAGGAATCTTTTGTTGGATAATATAAAGTTGGTAATGATACCCATTCATTGGTTGTTTCATTATAATGAAGTAACTTAGTTCCTAAAGGTTCTTTGCCAGTTGTAAAATCAAAAACAATTTTTGTATAATAGGGTAATGCGCCATCATCAAAGGGGGCTTTATTTTCAACTTTCAAATAGGATTGAATATCATATTTATCACTTGAAGGTGCGCTCAAAGGAACTCTTGGAACCGCATAGTCAGGATTACCAACAATACCTTTTCCTCCTAAAAGTGGTACTGCTTTGTTTAGATTAACTTCATCTATTGTTGTTATTTCTAAACCCATATTTTGTAAAGATTTTGCAGCAGTAACAACAACATTTTGTACTATTGATGTGTTTGGAAAATCTACACTTACAGTTTCATTTTGATTTGCATTTATTTTTGCTTTATAATATTTTATATAATCTACAATTTGATCTGCTGTTAAATTTTTATTTCCAGATAATACATTTTCTAATTCATTATATATTTCACTATCCTTTACACTGGCTTCGTCAACAGAAATATGTTGAATAGGATTTTGGTTTTGAGAATCAATTTGATTAAATGGATTATTATTTGTTTGTTGGCCTGTTGTTTGATTAGTATTTTGATTTACATTTTGCTGTGTTTGTTGTTGATTATTACTAACTTCAGCCTGTTGTTTTTCTTCATATTGTTTATCTAATATATCTTGATAAACATGAAATGCAGCATTTGATGCACGACTTAGTTCTTGTTCTGCTAATAATATATCAAACCATTTTTGACATCCTGCAATACCTGCATCAAGGCATTTTGACAAATTACCTGTACCTTCTGGAATAATTCCTGCATTTTGACATCCAAATCCACATTCATCAGATGGGTAATATCCCGAACTATCTTTTGCAGATAATTCTGAATCTAATTCTTTAATTCTATCTTGATATTCTTGCTGTATATTAGAACACCCAGATTCGCCGTTATTAGCAATCAAACAATCCAAATAATTTTTATAAAATTCTTGTGCTTCAGTAATTGCAAATTGTGCTTTTACTTTGTTTACTTCACCATCACAATTTCCTCCATCAGCCATTAAATTTTTTAAATAACAACAATCGCTTTCTAAACCATATTGTCCAGGATCTTTACAAATTGATTCTATAGTTGGACCATTAAATTCATTACTAGATTGATTTTGTTTTTTAGCTAAAGCATCTTTACAAGCTTGAGAATCTCTTGCTCCACTATTATCTGCACCTGGAGTGCCACAACATTCTTGTGGATAGCCTTGAGAAATACATTGAGTATAAACATCATTACTTCCTGAATTAGAGATTGCATGGCAAGAACAATCTGGCCATTGAACTGTATTTGTTCCACATCCTTGATTACAATTAAAAGATAAATTAGTATCAACAGCAGAAACAAATGATGCTAAAAATATAGTTAAAACAGAAATAATAAAAATAAAAAATAAGATTATAAATTCCCTTTTCATTTTTTATTACCTTTCTTATTATAAAATTTATATACTAATCCTGCAACAACCGCAACTATTATTATAACCAATAAAACATACCAGCCAGCATTACTTGATGATGTATTTGAATTATTCCCATCATCAAAACCACTTGCTAAAGAATTAAATTGTTCTTGAGATAGAGTACTTACTTTTGTTGTACCCTCTTTAGTTACAATTAATGTATTTCCAGCGTCTAAATCTATAACACTGCCTGCCAAAGGAGTAATCTCTAATTTACCTTCATTTAAATCAATTTCAGAAACATTTGTATCAGAATTATAGCCAAAAACAAATTCTGTTCCCCTTACTGCTAAAACTGCATTTAATGATCTAAATTTTATTGTTCTACCTTCTATTTGTTTCATAATAAAAGCTTTTATTGAGCCTGTATTTAATTTCAATCCTGTTTCTGGATTATGAATTTCAAATGATGAATTTGAACCAATACTAATAACACTGCCGTCCATCAAAGTTATTTGTATCTTTCCATTTGAACCAGTTTCAATAACATCTCCTTCACTAAGTAAAGAATCCTTTCCAAATACTTTTGCTTTACCATCTGCACCAATTAATTTTACTTCGCCATTAAAAGAATATACTGCTCCTGTTTTTGGTTTAAAAAAACTATCTGAATTATTAGTGGTTGCATTAGTGTTATCTTTATTACTATTAGCAGTAGTTGTATTTGTATTTTGTCCATTAGTTGTATTTGCCTGTGTTGTTTGATCATTATTTTGGTTAGCTGCATTTTGTTGTGCAATTTGATCATTTATTTGTTTTTGAGTTGCTGCTTGTTGAGTTGTTTGCCAATCATTTTGAGCATCTTCTTGAGCATTATACAATGCTTGAATTTTATCACTTAATGGTTTTTTTGCAGCATCACATTGTGCTCTACAACCTGGTTTATCTCCTCCGTTTGCAGCAGTAACAAACCCAGACCAACAATTACATATTTGTCCAACAGTTGTTGAATTTTCTCCTTGATTTAAAACTGCTAATTTTTCTTGATAGGGACCTAATACATCTTGATAAATTTGTAAACAATTAGTTCCTTTTGTGCTTAAACATGAATAATAAGAATTATAAAAAGTTTGTACTTCTGGATCAGAATAGGTTCTATTAGTAGCTGCTGGCTCTGATTGTATTTCGTTAGACATTGCATTAAAATCTCTAGCACATTCTTGAGAATCTCTTGCTGCACTATTATCTGCACCTGGTGTTCCACAACATGATGCGGGCATACCCATTTGTATACACTGAGTATAAACATTATCTGTATTTGGTTCATCTAAAGCATGACAAGTACAGTCTGGCCATTGAATTGTATTTGCAGAACAGGTTTTATTTTGGGCATTACAAGTAGTAAATCCAGCATTTACTGTGGGAACATTTAACAATAAAAATAACCCTAAAGTAAATAATACAAAAATCAAAAGAATAGTTTTTTTAACAAAAGCCATTATAATCACCATATGTTAGATATTATTTCAATTTAAATAATTATCTTTTCTTAAAAATCAAAATTAAATCAGAATTTTTTGAAATTCTATTTTTAAATGTATATTCCTTATATATACTATGGCAACAATAAAACCAAGAGAATTAAGAAAAATTGAAAGAATAAAACCTAGTGGCGACATTAGAGATATAATTGAACGAGATCATAGAGAATCTCGATGGACTAGATTAGGAACTGTTAATAGATTTAAAGAAATATTTATTGATGATTTGGATTTAAAACCCATAATAAATTTGTTAAAATTAAGAAAGAAAAACCCAAATGTTTTATTTTTGGGTGCAGGTCAAGGAGACGACATAGTAACATTAAATCATTTATTATCTTTTGCAAAACTCGAACCTAATTATGATGTTTTAAGCGTTACTAAAAAATTATCTCGGGAAGCTAGGGCAATAGTTAGAAAAGATTTATCGGGTAATTTTGCTTTAGAAAATGTAATCGCAGATCCTGAAAAATATGTAGAACTAATATCACAAATAAAAGGAAAGTATGATTTAATTATGGCATCATTAAGTATTGGTATTTATACTAATTGGCCAGATAGAAATGCATTTGCAACTGCTTTAATGTTGGGGCCAGAAGGAGAGGCCTATATTACCGTTGATTCCACTGGAATTAATCAAAATCCTAGATTTGGTTTTGAAAACATTAAAAGATTTATTGAATTGGCAAAAAGAGCATATAACAAAAAAAATAAAACTAATTTGAACTTTGAAGTAACTCTAATTCCTGAAACTAATACAACTATTGTTGGTACATATTACATTTGTATTAAAAGAACCGCTTAAATGGGTTTTTATTCCTTTTGTAGTTTATTTTATTATTGATTTATTATGGTGTCTAAATTACAATTAGTAAAAACTAAAGATTTTAAAGAAATTGCTAAAATATATTGTAATGAATTCTCTAAAGACCCTTATAATGAAAAGTGGACTAATTCTATTGCATTAAAGCGATTAAAAAGTTATTCTAAATTTTGTGATATGTGGAAATTAGTCTTAGATAAAGAAATAATAGGATTTTTTGTAATGAATACCAGTAGATGGTTTCCTAAACTAGTTTGCTTTGGAGAAGAACAAGCAATAGAATCAAAATATCAAAATAAAGGCTATGGAAAATATATGCTAAATAAATTATTTGAAATATACAAAAAGAAAGGTTATAAGTATTATATGGGCATTGTTAATGTTAAAGGCAAAGCATTAAAATTAAATAAATCTATTGGAGTAAAAACATCAAAAGAAAATATATTAATTGAAAAAATGTTATAATAGTTGATAACTATGAATATTATTTTAGAATTGCCAATTAAAAAAGATAAATTAGATTGTGGTTCACCTTTAGGCCCTCTGTTAGCACCCTATGGTGTTAATATTAACAAAGTAGTTGATGCTTTAAACAAAATGTTAGCAGAAAATAAAATTACAATACATTCTAAAGTTCACATTGAAATTGATTTGGAAGATAGATCTTGGAAATTTGTTGAAACTCATAAGAAAATTACTGAACAATTAAAAGAACTTTCAAAAAACGGGAAAATAAACTATTCAGATTTATTCTCTTTTGCAAAAAAATCCTTAGATAAAGATGATCTTGGAGACCTATCAAGAAAAATAAAAGATCTGGAAGGAACCTGTAAAAGTATGCATTTGGAAATTATTAAACAGATTTAAAATATTTCTTTAATTCTTCTAATGACATTGATTTTTTATTTTTAGTCTCTTCAGCAATTTTTAAAATATGTTTTATATATTTATTTGAAAATTCCTTCTTTTTAACCATAATATAAATAATATACATATTCTTAAAAATGGTACTAACCTATTTTTTTATATTCTATTTTCAAAAATTTATTTCCTTCTTTAAACATTTTAATTTCATATAAAGCTAAAGAATGATGATTTTCAAGCATATCAAAAATAATTATATTATCAGGAAATAATCTATTTTCTTTGTGTTTCTTTTCAAATTCTTTTTTATCAACAAAATGATAATCTCCTTCTCTGTTTTGTTCAATTAATATTCCTTCTGGATCTTCAAATAAAACAACAAATTGAGAAAAGTGTGTCAAAGGATTTTCTTTCTCAAAAGTTAAAATATTACTTACTGCAATTAATTTACCTTCCCCTTTTAAACCAGTTTCTTCAAATAATTCTCTTTTTGCACCTTCTAATACTTGTTCACCAAAATCTAATTTGGCGCCAGGCATTCCATACATATCGTAGAATGGTTCCTTTAGTCTATGATATAGCAAATACTTATCTCCTTTTTTTACTACTAATAGCAAAGCAACAAATGGCCTTTCTCTTTTCTTTCCTGTTTTACCATCTAAATCACTTTCATATCTTTGGCCTAAAGTAGTTAATGAATATTTTTTATCCTCATTTTTTACAACTAAACCTTCATCAATCAATTTATTTAAATGATAGGTAAATTCATTGGAAGGAACACTTTTATCAGATAAATCAGAAAAACTAGCCTGCGGATTATGTATCAATGTTTTAATTATTAATTCTTTTATTTCTTTATCGTTTGTCATATTATTATTGGAGAGAAACAATATATAAAGAATCAAGTCAAAAACTTTTGAG
>CAIWXP010000101.1 GCA_903916665.1 Candidatus Iainarchaeum sp.
ATCAAGAAAATCAAGAGAATCTTGATGAAAAAGAAAATAAAGAAGTTTCTTCTGAGAACTATGCCGATGATTTTGCGGATTTAGAAGATAAAGCTAAAGAAACCAGTTTAGTTAAAAGTTCAAAAGAAAAAGATAAAAATAAAGAAGAAGAAAAAGATATAGACGAAGATGATAGTGAAGATTATAGTGATGATAATACAAATCCATTGGTAAAAAAATTCCAATATCTTTTTGATAAACATTATAAAACTAAATTAGAAAAATTACTGCAGGAATCAGATAATAAAAAAAGTTTAACAATTGATTTTACTTTAATTGAGCAATATGATCCTGATTTGGCAGATGAATTAATTGAAAAGCCAGAATATGTAACAGAAGCAATGCAAATAGCTGCTAAGAAATATAAATCTAGTTTATTGGATGAATCTAAAGAATTTGATCCTACAATAAGAATTGGTAATTTACCAAAAGATAAACGAATTTTAATTAAAAATATTTCTTCAAGGAATATAGGGAAATTTATTTGTGTTGAAGGTATTGTAAAACAATTTACAACAGTTTTACCCAAAATAAAAGTTGCTCACTGGATATGTAAAAAATGTGGACAAGAAGTAGATTTGCATCAAGAGGGTTTAGATATAAAAAAACCCAAGATGTGCCCAGAATGTAAACATAAAGATTTTATGTTAGATGAACGAAATAGTGAATTTCAAGATTATCAAAAATTAGAATTACAGGATTTATTGGATGAATTAAAAGGTGGGGAACAAAGTAGTACAGTTCAAGTATATGTTTACGGTGATTTGGTAAATACCTTTACTGCGGGGGAAAGATTAATTGTTTCAGGAATTTTAAAATTAAGAATTCCCAGTGAAATAAAAAATACTGTTTTTGGAAATTATATTTTTTGTTCAAACGTGGAATCTAGTAAACAGGACTATGATACTATAGAAATTACAAAAGAAGATGAAGCGAGAATAAAAGAATTTTCTCAAAATCCAGAAATTTATAATTTGTTAATTGCATCGATTGCACCTCATATTCATGGTCACAATGAAGTTAAAGAAGCCATCTCATTGCAACTATTTGGAGGAGTAAGAAAATTATTGGAACATAAATCCAAGATTAGAGGAAATATTCATGTGCTATTAGTAGGTGATCCTGGTGTGGGTAAATCACAGGTGCTATTAGCGGCAGTACAAATAGCTCCCAAAAGTATCTATGTTGCGGGTAAGACTGCAACCGGTGCCGGTTTAACTGCTACTGCAGTAAAAGATGAATTTGGTGAAGGTGGTTGGACACTAAAGGCTGGTGCTTTGGTTTTGGCCAATGGTGGTTTTGCAATGATCGATGAATTCGATAAAATGGATCCTGAAGATCGAAGTGCAATGCATGAAGCTTTAGAACAGGAAACAGTATCAATTGCAAAAGCAGGTATGGTAACTTCTTTTAAAACAGAAACTTCTGTTTTGGCAGCTGCAAATCCAAAATATGGTCGATTTGATGCCTATAAAACTATTCCTGAACAAATTGATGTTCCTCCAACATTAATGTCAAGATTTGATTTATTTTTTGTTTTACAAGATATTGTTGATGAAAAAAAAGATACAGAAACTGTTAATTCTATTTTAAAGACTCATAAATCTGGAGAATTAATGCGAAAAGGAGATTTGGAAAGTTTATCAGATAAGGATCAAGGAACGTTGGACAAGATAAATGTTTTAGCTGCTTTAGATCCCATATTTTTAAGAAAATATATTTCCTATGCAAGAACTAGAATATTTCCAGTTTTGACAGAAAATGCAATAAAAGTTATTCAAAAATTCTTTATAAGTTTAAGAAATAAAAGTCAGGGTGGAAGAGTAACAGTTACATTTAGACAATTAGAAGCATTGGTAAGATTATCTGAAGCTAGTGCCAAAATAAAATTATCTGAAAACGTTACTGAAGAAGATGCAAATAGAGCAATTTCATTATTCAGAAGATCAATGGAACAGGTAGGTTTAGATCCAGAAACAGGAACCTTTGATATTGATATTATTACAACTGGTCAAAGTCATAATCAAACATCAAGAATGATGAAAGTTGTTGAAATAATAAATAATATTGTTAAAGAACAAAATGGCCAGGCAGCAAAATATGATACAATTATTCAAGAAGCAGAAAAAGAAGGTTTAGATAAACCAAAAGTAAAAGAACTAATTGAAAAACTTTTGAAAGTTGGTGATATTTACGAACCTAGAGCCTATTGTTATATGGCTACTAAGAAAGATTAATTATTTCTTAGATTTATTTTTAATTAAGTCTCTTACAAATTTCATTGATTCTGATATTGCGTCTGTTGTACGACTACTACCATCATCTAATGCAATTCTCATAGCTATTTCTAATTTTGTCATAAATCTTCTTAAATTTGGGTCAGTCATTTTTCTTAAATTAACATAATCAGTTGCAGAATTTAAAGTATCAATAACAAAAAAATCTGCTAATTCTGGATGGTCTGCAACATATTGTACAATACCTCTACTTGAAGATAATTGTAATAATTCAGGAACAAATGTTTTTTCATAATATTCTAAATTAATTAAACGATTTGTTTTATGAACTTCATATACTTTTTTAATTTCTTCTTGCCAAGATCTAACTGTTTTACCTATTCTTGTAGTTCTTAATGTTTTAGCTCTTTCAACTAATTCTTGATGTGCTATGCTTCCTGGTTTAATTTTTGTTAAAGGTCTTGCAGTAGGTCTTATAACTCTATTTGGTTTTATAGCAGGCATAGCATTCATCTCCATAAATATAATATAATTATAATTAAAGTAATAGAGTTAGGCTTTAAATAATTATATGTCCTAAATTTACTATTGGACGTGATTTTTATGAGTGTAGTTAATGAGAAAAGTAATGTTGTAGTTATTAAACCAACTAGTCAACCAAGAACTGCATTTGCAGATAATTCTTGGAAAAATTATAAAGAAGAAGGACCATTGGGGAAGATCCGTTGGAATCATTGGAATAAGGAAACTATATTAGTGCATAGTGCAGGTGCAAGAGGAGAATCTGGACCCTATGTTTCAATACCTACCTATACTGGAACAACAAGTGCAGCATTAACCTGTGATGAATTAGCAAAAAGATTTGCTAATGCTGTTGTAGATGGCAGACAAGGAAAAATATATTCTAGATTAGGAACATCTTCTGGTTTTGAATTGGAATGTGCTTTGGCAGGATTACATGATTGTGGGGATGTTTTAGTTTTGGGCTCAGGTATGGCCGCAATAAGTCATTTATTTTTAACATTAGTTACTGCTGGTGATAATATAGTTGTACATCGAACAATGTATGGTTGTACAGATGGTTTATGTAATACAATTTTGCCAGAATTAGGAATTGAAACTAGATATGTTGATTTAAGAAACCCAGAAATATTAAAAAAAGTAATTGATGATAAAACTCGATTAGTATTCTTTGAAACTCCTGCAAATCCCACATTGGATTTAATTGATATTAAAGCTGTTGTTGATGAAGTAAAAGGAAGAGTTCCTGTTATTGTTGATAATACTTTTTGTTCTCCTTTAGGACAAAATCCATTTGAGCAAGGTGCAAATATTGTAGTTTATTCAATAACTAAATCCATTGGTGGCCATAGTGATGCAATTGGTGGTGCTATTTTAGGTTCAGGAAAATTTATTGCAAATATTTATCCAATAAGAAATGATATTGGGGGAATATTATCAGCAAGAGAATCTGCTGCATTTTTAACAGGAATAAAAACATTAAGTTTACGTTATAATCAAATGCAAGAAAGTGCAAGAGAAATTGCAAAATTATTAAAATCAAGTAATAAAGTAAAAAAAGTTTATTATCCTGAATTTGATGAAAAATATCCTTTGAATGGACAAATGAAAGGCCCTGGATATATTATTTCTGTTGTTTTGGATAGCTTAGAATCTGGAAAGAAGTTTGTTGAATCTTTGCGAGTTATAACCAATGCTGTAAGTTTAGGGGGCGTAGAATCTTTAGTTTGTCATCCTGCAAGTACCACTCATGCAGTAGTTGCAAAAGAACAAAGAGAATCAAAAGATATTGTTGATGGTTTAATAAGATTATCAATAGGTTGTGAATCTTTAGAAGACCTAAAAAAAGATATTCAAAGAGCATTGGATTCAATATAATTTTTTTCTTAATTCTTGAATCCAAGATTCATATCCATTTAATCCTAAAACATCTTTAATATAATTTGCAACTTCAATGTGGTTCCTTAATTCAATAACTTTTGTAGGTCCCAAGGAATCTAAATGTACATTATAAATAGTATTCAAGGTTTCTAAAACAAAATATTCTGCATAGTGTTGATTTCTTGTAATAAAATCATTAATTTCTTTAGTAGTGCCAGAACTAAATTTTCTTACAAACCCTAAAGAAATTGCTTTATATGAATCTAAATCTATATTTCGTCTAGATTGCATAAGTGATAATCTTAATTCAGTAATATTAATGGTTGTTTGTGGAGTTTTAGCAGTTTTGCCAGATCGTCTTTCTTCTCTAGCTTTCAAAGCTCTATCAACTAATTCTCTATGAGGAATACTTCCCACTTTAATTCTGGTTAATGGTTTAGAACTTTTTGCTAAAGGCCTAACTGTTGGCATAAAATCACTCCAATAAATATAATAATTAATATAATATTTGTAAGATTTATATTTATTTAGGTGATCTTGCTAATTGTTTTCTATATTCTCTGCTTTTTTTTGCAGACAAAGCTCTTACATTTAAATTATCTTTATAATATGAAAATTCAAATTGATTAAATTGGTGAAAGCTAGTTCTAGAATTATTTTTGGTTAAATTTACGCCAACACCTTTGTGTTCTAATATTGGTTTCAAAAATCCTTCAGACCAATGGTTTACGCAAACATCTCCATCTTCACCAAATACTTCTAAATCAACTTGCTTTCCTAATTTGGAATAAATTCTTTCTGGCAAATATTCTTCTTGATATTGTGGTAAAAAATTAGTATCAACAAAAGAATCACCTAATTGCTCTCTTGCAAATTCTTTAAATCGTTTAATTAATTTATCATATATTGATTTTAATTCTGCTATTTGTTCTTTTGATACTTTTGATTTGGGTTTTAAATCGTCTTCTAAATAAGGATCAACTAAAATAAATAAAGTATTTGGATTTCTTGCAGATTCTAAAACGGCTTTGCCATATTGAGCAAGATTTATTTTAACTATTTTTAGACATTCTTCTTTACTAATTTTTTTCATAATGTAATCATATAATGGATTAAAAAGAGGATGCACCAATAGTTTTATTTGATTATATTGTTTAGGCATAGTATAATAGGATCTAATCTATTTAAATTATTTTGGCTATAGATCGATTTTTATTAACTTTCTTCCAATATTATTTATGGATATTAAAGACAGAGTAATTATTGTAACCGGGGCATCACAAGGAATTGGATTATTTGCAGCAAATAAAGAAGTAATTGAATTTTACAAACATTTAGGTTTTGTTGAAGGAAATGGCATGACTCTAAAAGAAAACTAAGCTCTAGTTTTATATACTCTTTATTCTTATTTTATCTATGAATTCATTTAGTTCACGTAACAAAATAATGTTTCAAGTGTTTTTATCCTATTTATTATCTTTTCTAATTGCAGTATGGTTGTTTCTTTTGTTTAGAGCTAGTGGTGTAACTGTTGAAACCATTGCGCCAGCAAATAGCCTATGGAATACGGTTTATTTTTTTGCAGTGATAATTGTTGAAACTGTTATTTTAATTTTATTATTAAAAACCTTTAAAAAATTAAATCTATTAAAAGGTATTGATATTTTTGTAAGTTTTTTTGCAGTGTTTGGAATTTTTTCATTATTCTTTGAATCATTAATTTGGCCATTATTAATTTCTATACTATTAATTGCAGTAAAAGAAATAACAAAAAGTGTTTGGTTAAAAAATGCAATTGTGTTTTTAGTGGTTGGATTTTTTGGTGCCTATATTGGCTATAGTTTAGGAATTCTTCCAGTATTTTTATTATTAGTTTTAATTGCAATTTACGATTATATTGCGGTATTTAAAACTAAACATATGGTATTCTTGGCAAATCAAATAATTGACAAGAACACTTTATTTGTAATGGACTATGGAAATGTAAATACTACTAGTACAACAGAAATAAAACAAGAAATTAAACCCGTTAAAACAAAAGAAAAGGAAATAGATCCAAGCAAAAGAAATCATTTACATTTAGGAACGGGAGATTTTGCATTACCTTTAATGGCAATTATGGCTTTGTTTGCAGTAAATTGGATTTTTGGAATAATTGCTTTTTTTGCTTGTTTATTAAGTTTAGAATTAACAATATATTTATTATTTACAAAAAAACATTTAGCTTTGCCAGCAATACCTTTGCAAGCAATAGGCTATACCATTGTGTTAGGAATCTATGTTATAATTAGTTTAATTTAAATAGTTTAGTGAGTGTATAGAATATGCCAAAACCATTACCTGTCATAGTTAGAAAACCAATGGACCATATTGAGTGCCTTGATCATGATTTACTACATCATGAATTAACTAGAGATGTAAGGGAATTAAAACCTCATCAAATAGAAAGAACAAAACAAATAACTGCTGTTCTTTTAGGTAAATTTGACATATTTTTAGAACAATTATCAAAACAAGAAGTGGATAGATTATATGTGCAACATAGAGATAAGGATATTGTAATAAGAGCATTGAGATATAAAATAATTAGGTCAAAAGAGATTGGGCCATTATTAGCAGAATTAGGACAAATAGATTATAATTTAGTTACAAATGTAATGAGACATTTGGAAAAAATATTAAGACAAAGATATGATTTATAGTGATTTTTATGGCAAAGGAATTAGCTAGACGATTGGATAGATTTGAGAATAGAAGATTAGAACTAATTCCTCAAATAACTTCTAAAGATAGAAAAAGAATAGATTTAGTATTTAGTGTATCTAGAAAAATAACTCGATCAGTAATTCATAATAGTAAAGAGTTAAAAAAATTGCCTTTACAAGAAAGAGAAATTGTTATTGCAACACAAGTATTTAAAGATTTTCCAGAATTAGTTAGTGTTTTGGAAAAAGTAAGTAGACAAGATCCAGAATTTTATAAACAATTAAGTGCAGCAATAGGTGCAAGAGTTAGATTAGAAGCAAAAAATGTTGATAAAATATATGAAAGCTAAGAGTTGTTATTATGCCAGAAGAACCAAAGAAATCAGTAAAAGTAGTTGTTAGAAAAACTAGAATACCAATAGGGCAGGATCCAAAATCTACTAGAAAGATAGTTAGTATATTTTCAACATTAACTGATTTAATAAGGGAACAGAGAGCTAAATTAAGACCTATGAAAAAAGTAGATGTTAAATCATTTTTGATTGTTCAATTATTTAAGGTCAATCCAGAATTAAGAGAATTTTTAGCACAATTAGAAGAAGAAGATAAAGAATCCTATGCAAATTTAGTTGCCGCAATAGATGTAAGAATTGATGAAGAGATAGGAAAAATATAGGTGAATTTTATGGTAAAAGAACCAAAAGGAGTAAAACCAGAAAAAAGATTTTCTAGATTAGAAGTTATTCCGAGAACACAAACTAATCCTAAAACTCAAAGAATATTAAGAGATTTGCAACCTATTTTATATTCAACAATTGATGCCATTGCCAAAGGAAAACCAACAGAAGTAAGAATTAAAAGAGAACTATCAAAAATAATGATTGATCCTAAAATTAGACCATTTTTGGTAGAATTAGAAAAGTTAGATGAAAATGCATTTAGAATAGTTATGAATATTATTAGAGTAAGAGTGTTATCACAATTAGAAGGAAAAAATACATTATAAGAGAATCGCTATGCATAAATTACCTGAAAAACCTAAAAAAACCGAGCAAAAGTTAATACCAAAGGTAGTTTCAAAACCCAAAACAAAGGCATCCTATTTTATTGAAAAACATAGAGACAGAATAACAGAAATAAGAGATCGAATTATTGGCACTGCTAAATCACATGATAGATTAAAATTAGCCAATGCAATTTCAAGAGCAGTTTTAGGCGATCCTGAAATTAAAGCAGAATTAAGTATTTTATTTAAAGAAGATAGAGCAGCATATAGAGATGCAATAGTAAACATAAAGTATATTTTATTTCCCAGAATAGAGGCTATTTTAAAGGAAGAAAATAGATAATTGTTTATAAATCTTTTCATTCCTATATATTATATTAATTTTAAAAGGCTATTTTGCCGTTGTACTGCCCGTAATCGAGCAGGAGGTCATAAACTTGGTAAAAGATAAAATAATCTTAAAACAAAAATCTAAAGAATCACTTAATACTGAAAATGTAACTAAGCTGAATACTTCTTTAGATTATATAACCAAAGCAATTGCTTCTGTAAAAGGTTTAGATAAAAGAAACTTTGTTCAAACTGTTGAAGCTGGAGTTAACCTAATGGGTATAAACTTTAAGCAAACCAACAATAGAATAGGTTTTGATGTAGTTTTGCCTGTTGCTTTTCAAAAAGCACCTAGAGTTGCATTTTTTGGTTTAACTCCAAATTTTATAAATAGTGTTAAAGACGTATTTGATAAAGTTATAACTGGAGATCAAATACCTACATTTGATAAAAAAACAGGTAAGAAATTGGCTGCAGAATATGATTTATTCTTTGCTGAACCTGCTGCTTTAACTTTGGTAGGTAAGTATTTAGGTCAGACATTAGCCCCAAGAGGTAAAATGCCAAAGCCTTGTCCTCCAGATATGGCAGCAATTAAAGTATTAATTGCAAATGCATCAAGAACAGTAACTGTTTCTAATAAAAAAGGAGACGGATTACCTGTAGTACATTTCCCAATTGGTAAAGAAACCATGACTGATAAAGAATTAGCAGATAATTTTTTAACAATCTATGGAAAATTATTACCTTTATTGCCTGCAAACACACAGAATATAAAATCAATGTACATTAAGACAACAATGGGTCCTACAAAGTACATTTTCAAGAGGTAGATAGTATGGTTAATAAAGCAGAAACTAAGAACCATTTTAAGAAATGGAAAGAAGCTGAAAGATCTACTTTTGAGAGCGCTTTAGATAAATACAATTATGTTATTGTAGGTAACTTAAACGAATTACCCGCAAAAGCAGAAAGAACTTTTAGAGCATTACTAAAAAAAGCAGGCTGTTTTACAAAGGTAATGAATTCAAAAGTTGCAATTAAAGCTTTGCATGCAAAAGGAATTACTGAATTAGATTCTTATTTAAAAGGACCAACTTTATTTGCATTAAGCAATGAAAGTCCATTTAAATTATATAAAGAAATTAGAAAGAATGCATCACCATCATTTGCAAAAGAAGGCGCAATAGCTCCTGAAGATATTGCAGTAAATGAAGGAGATACAGGAATACCTCCTGGACCAGCATTAACTGATTTCAAAGTTGCACATATTGATACTCAAATTAGAAATGGTAAGATATATATTTCAAAGAAAACTGTTGTTGCACACAAAGGATCAAAAATAGATTCAAAAATTGCAACATTGTTAACTAAATTAAATATCAGACCCATGAAAATTTTATTAGATTTGAGAACTGTTTTAGATAGATCTGGAAAAGCTCTTTACTCAAGAGATTTATTAGATATTAATATGGAACAATTAATTGATAAAATAAAGAATGCGTATAACAGATCACATTATTTAGCAATAGGTAATGGATATATTACAAAACAAACAATTAAACCTTTATTAATTAAGGGTTATAAAAGTTCTAAAGCAGTTGCTTTGGCAGGAAATGTTGTAAATAAAGACACTGCTAAACAAATAGTTGGTAAGGCTCAAAGAATTGCCAATGCTTTAGGCAAGAAGGTTATTTAAGAGGTGGAATGAATGGAATATATTTACGCTGCAATGTTATTGAACAGTGCAAAAAAACAAATTACTGAAGCAAGTATTACAAGTATAATTAAAGCTGCAGGATTAGAAGTAGATGGTGCAAAAATCAAGTCATTGGTTGAAGCATTAAAAGATGTAGACTTTGAAGCTGTAATAAAAGACGCATCAACAGTTGCTGTTGCTGCTCCAGTTGCTGCTGCACCAGTTGCAGAACACAAAGCTGAAAAGAAAGAAGAAAAAACAGTTGAAGAAGCATCTGCTGGTTTAGGTTCTTTATTTGGTTAAACGAATCAGTAATACAATAGGGGAGTAATCCCTTATTATTTCTATTTTTTTATTTTAAATTATAAT
>CAIWXP010000102.1 GCA_903916665.1 Candidatus Iainarchaeum sp.
GGTAAACCAGCACCTACCAAATCAGAAAATAAAAACAATTCTAATTTTGCACCTAATTTTCTATGATCTCTTTTTTTAGCTTCTTCTAATAAAGTCAAATATTCTTTTAGTTTGTCTCTAGTAGAAAATGCAGTACCATAAATTCTTGTTAACATTTTATTTTTTTCATCACCGTGCCAATATGCACCTGCAATCTTTAATAATCTAAATGCGCCAATTTTTCCTGTTAAATCTAAATGAGGCCCTGCACAAATATCAACAAATGTGTCAGGAATATCTTTACCTTTTGGGCCCATCCAATAAACACTTACTTTTTCTTTTCGTGCTTCAATTTCATCAATCCATTCATGTTTATATTGATTGCCAGCATAGGTTCCTTTATTAAAAAATTCTCTTGCTTCCTTAACTGTCATTTCATCTTTAGTAATTGGCAAATTCTGTTTAATAATTTTTAACATCTCTTCTTCTATTTGTGAAAAATCTGATTCTGATATTTTTAATTCTGAATCAAAATCTAAATAAAAACCTTCGTCGGTGGCAGGACCCATAGCTGGCTTAATTTTGTTGCCCCAAATTCTTAACATAGCCATTGTCAATACATGTTCGCACGAATGACGCAAAGCCCAAAGTTGTTCTTTTTCTTTTTTAGCTATTTCATTTTCCATTTTTATCCCACCTATTTGGCCTATAATACAATAATAGACCTAAATTCATAATATATAAGGAGAAAAAGGAATTAAAAACCTATTCCTTAGTTTTTGATACAATATATATTATATTTGGAGGATATTGTTTTTCGTCTAACCAGTTATCTCCTTTAGCTAAAGGTTCAATAATTTTGTCTATTTTAAATCCAGAATTAATTAGAATTGTTTCATAATCTTCTTTTGAATGCCAATAATCATAAAACTCAATCATACCATTTAAATTAGTTTTAATCAAAGCATTAGAAATAACTCTTTCTGGTTTCTGTCTGTAAAAAGAAATATATTTCTTACCTAAAGAATCTGGGTGCGGGTCTAAAATAATTATTTTTCCATCAAATTTTAAATAGTTATATAAATTATTTAAATTAAATGCCAAGTCATTAGAGTGCATACAACAAAAAACATAATTTACAAAAATATAATCAAATTTTTCTTTAAAATTAAATTCATTTGAAAATAATATGTTTTTATTATTTGTTTTCATATTTGCAATATTTATTGCATTAATAGACTTATCATAGGAATAAACCTTTGCATTTAATTTTGATAATACTCTTGAAAATTTACCTGTTCCGCAACCAAAATCCAAAACTATTTTGTTCTCTAGATCAGGCAATTCGTTTAATATTATAGAATACCCTAAATGCCAATCTGACTTTGCAAAATATTTATTATCATATTCCTCTATTAAACTATTCCATAAAAAATCTTTATCTGTCATAAAGAAATACATCAAAAATAGTAGTTATTTGTTATTTCCCCCCATAGGGGAAATATATAAAAACTCTTTGATCATAAAATTAATATGAATTATAAGCTATTAGAAGATATAGGATTCTCAAAGGGTGAAATAAAAGTTTATTTTACATTATTAAAACTTGGTAAATCTAATGCCTATAGATTATCTGATTTTGCAAAAGTTAGTTATTCTAAAGTAAGTCCCATATTAAGCAAATTAATCACCAAAGGATTAGTTACTTACATAAATATTGATAATAAAAAGGAATATCAGGCATACAATCCAGAACGAATATTAGAATATTTGGAAGATAAAAAAACTTTAATTGATAATGAAAAGGCAGAAATTAAAAGATTAATCCCCGAAATAAAAAAACAAACACAAGAAATTGAACAATATTCTTTAGTATATGAGGGATTAAAAAGTGTTAAAGGACTATATAATGATATTTTGGAAGATTTAAAAAAAAATAATGAAGATTTTAAAACATTTACATTATCTGAAGATTTTACCAACGAGAATGCAAATCTGTTTTTTAAACAATATGATTTGAAACGAAAAGAAATGAAAATAAAAGTAAAATTAATAGGAAAAGATAATCAAAAACAATTTTTTAAAACAAAATATAAGCCATTAAACAATGTTGAAATTAGATTTGTAAACTATCCTATACCAACAGGTTTAATAATTTGGGGTAATAACATCGCAACAATTATTTGGGGCGATAATCCAAGTGCATTTGTAATTCATTCTGATAAGTTAGCTAAAAGTTATAACGAATTTTTTGAACATCTTTGGAAATCTGCAAAAAAATAATATTATACCTGGAATAGATCTTCAATTTTTTTTACTTTTAATGCATTCTTTAAAGCAAAGGCTAAATCTAAACTAGGATTATAGTTACCTTGCTCTAAAGATATTATTGTTTGTCTTGAAACGCCACATTTAGTTGCTAATTCTTCCTGTGTTAAATGCAATTTTTTTCTAAATTTTTCAATATGATTTTGCATAGTAATCAACACACAAAATATCCTGTCTAATGGACTAATCCCTTTTATCTAAATACATATTGGTGAAGGCTTTCATTATTACGGCAGCAATCAAAGCAGCAATTAAAAAATAATCTACTTCTGGAACTACTCCTTTCAATGAACTTGTAACACTTTGATATAATATTCCTACTATTAATACTGCCAATAATATCCACAACGCATTTCTATCTGCTATTGCTTCATGTTTTATTTCTCGTTCATCTTTTTTTAATGTTAACATTATATGAATAACATCAATTAACAATATTGCAATTAATATAATTGTTGAAATTAATTTTGTATTTGTTGTAAATGGTAAAATCTGTATTATAATTGCAATTAAAATAAATACCGCAATATATACCCATCCTTGCCAAGTTTTTGGATATAGTCCCCAACCCAAATATTTTCTTCTTTGAAACCATTCTGCTTTTCCAATCATGTCAATCACCCAAAAACCATCATAAAATGTAAAGTTTATATTACATTTTATACATCAAACTATTTAAAAAGGTTTCGAAAAATGTAAAGTTTGCTTTACATTGTAATTTTAACAATAATAAAAATATATTTAATTTAATTATGCTACTGTTTAAAAAGGTTTTATATCCTATTTATTTATGTATTCTTTATTAAAAAAAATGAAGAAAGTTATTTGTAAAAAATCCGATGTGCCTAAAGAAAGCACTAGCACAAAAAATAATCAAATAAAAATAACAAAAATATTTCATTCTACTTTTTTAATTACCTATCCGGACGGTATAACTGTATTAACCGATCCTTTCTTTAATAATGGCTCATTAGGCAATTTAAAACTAGTAGAAGA
>CAIWXP010000103.1 GCA_903916665.1 Candidatus Iainarchaeum sp.
ATGTGAATTTAAAATCAATTGAAGATTATCAAGAATATTGTAATAAATATAAAGTAATATTAGATAGAATTGATTTATTAGAAAAGGAAATGCAAGAAATAAAAGACAAGATAAAAGAAATACAGGCAGAAAAAGAACAAAGATTTTTGAATAGTTTTAATGCAATAAATAAAAACTTTGTTGAAACCTTAAACAAATTATCTTTGGGTGATTTGGCATTACATATTGAAAAAAATGATATGGATGAAATTTCAGGAGTTTCAATTAAAAGTAATAAAAGAGGAACAATATCATTATCGGGTGGAGAAAAATCTTTGGTAACCATATCATTCTTATTTTCGGTTTTATTATTGGAGCCTAGTGTATTTTATTTATTGGATGAAATAGACGCAGATTTGGATTATAATAATTCAGAAAAAATATATACTATGCTTGATGAATTTTCAAAGAATACTCAAATGTTAATGATTACTCATAATCCGGTAATTGTAAATAAATCTGAAAATGTTATTGGTGTAAGTAAAAATGCTCATGGCGTAACTACTGTGTTTGTTAAACAAATTGAAAATGTTACACAGCTTTAAATAGTTTTTCAAATAATTATTAACTATGATTAGAAAAATAAATTACTTACTTTGGCGCCTATAATTCTACTCTTTTAAAATTTACTTTAAATACTATTTCTTGGCCTTGAAGTGTATACTTCGGGGTCGTCGTACAGCGGCTAGTATAACAGTCTCCAAAACTGTTAACCTGGGTTCGAGTCCCAGCAACCCCATTAAGGAGCCATTGGGAGAATATTTATATTGGTATTGGGTATATATTTAGTATATAAGTGATTTGTATGGTTAATATTAAAAGTGATAAGAAAAATTATGATGATGCGTTGTTAAGTGCAAATAAACTATTTGAAAATGATATTAATATGCAAAGCGATTTGGTAAGACTTCAGAATATTATGCAAAAATATTCTAATTTAGATCCGGATAAATTATCTATGAATAGAGCAACTGAAGTAAGTAAAGAATTAAAAAAAGCAAAGCAGTTTAAGTGATTTGATGAAAATAATGATTTGTGGTTTAACGGGTACAGGAAAATCAACTATTGCAAAAGCAATTGCAGAAGCCATGGATTATGAGTATATTTCAAGTTCAAAACTATTTAGAGATTTTGCAGGAAAAGATGTTAAAGCAGGGCAAGAGTTTTGGGCACAAAAAGAAGGGCAAGAATTTTTGAATGAAAGATTAACATCAAATGTTGATGAACGCTTTGATAAATACCTTTTAGACATTGTTGATAAAAAAGATAATTTTGTTGTTGATTCTTGGACCATGCCTTGGTTATACAACGAACCATGTTTAAAAATTTATTTGAAATGTCCTTTTAGTGTAAGAACAAATAGAGTGATGTTTAGAGATAAATTATCTGAAGAACAAGCAAAGATTGCAATTAAGAAAAAAGATACTGATACAAGAAAAATTTATTTAACAAATTATGCTTTTGATGTAACAAAAGATTTTGAACCTTTTGATTTGATTGTTAGCACACAATACTTTGATGCAAAAGGAATTATATTATATGTTTTGAATTTTGTTACTGCCGTGGAGAAATATTATAAATAATTATTTTGGTTTTGATTTTATATTTGATGTGATTCTATGACTTTTAAAGTAACTCCTTGGGAAGTAAAGGGAAATATTGATTACGATCGTTTAATACAAGAATTTGGTTTGCAAAAATTTAAAGAAGTACCAAAGCAATTGGAAGAATTTATTCACTATAGAAGAGGAATTATTTTTGCAAATAGAGATTTTTCAAGAATTTCCGATGCAATAAAAAATAAAAAACCTTTTGCAATGATGACTGGTTTAATGCCCACAGGAAAAATGCATTTTGGTCATAAATTATTAATGGATCAAGTTATATTTTACCAAAATCTAGGTGCAAAAGTTTACATTGCTGTTGCAGATATCGAAGCCTATAATAATAGAAATCTATCAATGAAAGAATTGAAAGATAATGCAGTAAATGATTATTTAACAAACTATGTTGCAATGGGTTTGGATTTAAACAAATGTGATTTTTATTTTCAAAGTGCAAGATCTAATGATGGAAAAAAAGCAAGTGCCTATTATAAATTAGCTGGCTTGTTAGCAAAGCATGCAACATTCAATGAATTTAAAGCAGTTTATGGAGAAATAACTCCAGGAAAAATGACTTCTTCTTTATTACAAGCATCTGATATGTTGCATCCACAATTAGAGGAATTTAATGGTCCAATACCAACATTGATTCCTGTAGGTACAGATCAAGATCCGCACATAAGATTGGCTAGAGATATGTCACAGAAAATAAAAGAGTTTGGTTTTATTCAATTGAGTTCTACCTATCATGTTTTTATGCCTGGTTTATCAAATGGTAAAATGTCTTCTTCTGATATTACGTCTTTTATTGCATTAACTGATACTATAGAAGATGCAGAAAAGAAAATTAAGAAGTATGCATTTTCTGGGGGGCAAGCAACAATGGAAGAACACAGGAAAAAAGGTGGAAATCCAAATGTTGATGTAGCCTATCAATTTTTGAGATATGGATTAGAACCCGATGATAAAAAATTAAAAGCTATTTATGATGACTATAAATCAGGAAAACTTTTATCTGGTGAACTAAAACAAATTACAATTGATAAATTAAAGACTTTTTTAGAACATCATCAAAAAGAAAGAGAAAAAGCAAAAAAGAAAGTTGATCAATTTATTTCAAAGTTATAAATACTATTGAAAAAATATTAACGTAATTTTCTTTGTAATACTGTATATTTTTCAAAACCAATTGCTTGAATTATTCTTTGGTCATAACCCAATTCAAATAGTTGTTTGCCAAAGCCAGCTCTTATTAATTCTCTAACTCCCTGTACACCCAAATCTTTAATCACATCAGGAATCATAACTTCTGGACTTGCTCCGTAGAATTTATTCCATATAATTCTTAATTTGCTTTTTTCGTTAGAAGTTTTAAACCAAGACAATACATCTACATTTATCATTCCATTTTCTTTTGGCAATAATCTTTTTTGTACTTCTTTTATTTTTGCTTCTCTTATTAAATAATCTAGACCTGATCTTGAAATTGTTGCAAATAAATTAGGATCCAAAGCTAATAATCTTTGGGCGATAGCTTCTGCTGATCTGTGTTCTTTTAATTGTTCAGTAATAAATCTTTCTCTTTGTTCTTGATTTAATGTTTTAAAATGTTCAACAACTCTTTCTTGGGTTCTCCATCTAAAGGCTCTAGGTAATTTAGGTAATTCAGGCA
>CAIWXP010000104.1 GCA_903916665.1 Candidatus Iainarchaeum sp.
AATTATTAGAAGAATTGGAAATTAGATATAGAATTGTTGTGGGTAATGGTTGCTACCAAATATCCAAGAATGATTCAACATTTGTAAAAAATACTACTGAAATTCCTATAAAAGATATTGAAATATATATTCCAAATGGGTTTAGAAATTCTAAAAATGAACAATATCTAGAAGTCGTAGGGGCATCAATATTGGGAAACTTGCAAACAAATAGATTTAATATAACTTCTTCAAATGCCAAAGATTTGTGGTCTGGATGTACAGGAATAGGGCAAGAAAGATTAATTTATTCTTTTTTGGCAAATTATGGGTTTGATAAAACTAAATGGCCTAAACTAATAAGAATGAATTATACTTTATTATATGGTGATAAAATATGAATAGTAATATAACCTATAGATTTTCTACCCCCGTTTACCCAGGAAATATACTCTATGTAAATATGGTTTCAAATTATAGTTGTACAAATGAATGTACATTCTGTTCTAGACCAAAAAACAAAAAAGATTTTGGTAAAGAAACAATCTATGAACAAAAGGCAAGAACTAGTCTATACCTAAAAAAATCACCTAGTATTATTGAATTAAAAAAAGAAATTCAAAAGAACATTAAAAAAGATGATAAAGAATTAGCAATAATTGGATTAGGAGAACCATTGTTATATTTGCCAAAGGTGTTACAAGTAATAAAATTTGTAAAAACTAAATACAATATTAAAACAAGAGTTGACACCAACGGATTAGCTAATTGTACTAATAAAAATCTAGCAAAAAGCCTGAAGACAGCAGGATTAGATGAAATAAGGATATCTTTGAATGCAATTAACGAACAAAATTACAATAAATTGTGCAAACCCAAGTATAAAAATGCATTTCCTAAGCTAATTGAATTTGTTAAAGCATGTATCAATGAAAAAATAGATACACATGTTAGTTTTGTTATTAATTACCAAAACAAAAAACTAAACATTGATACTAGCAATAAAAATGATTTTATTAAGTTTGCAAAGAGTTTGGGAATTAAAAAAGAAAATATAATTTTGAGAGAATATATTCCTGCAATTTAATTTTTCAAACTAATTATAACAAATAAAATTTATCAAAAAACACTAATTTTTATTTATTTTTTATCAAAATAATAGAAAAGTATTTATATAATCAGTATATATTATCATTGCAAATGAAAAATTTGTTATAATTTTTTTTGCGAGGTCGAGTAAGATGGTTAAGAGAAAAGTTAAAAAAGCTGCTCCAAAAGCAGTTGCTAAAAAAGTAGTTGCTAAAAAACCTGCAGCTAAAAAGCCTGCAGTTAAAAAAGCAGCACCAAAAAGAAAAGCAGCTAAAAAAACAACAAAAAGAAAATAAATAGTTGCAAATGAATCGGAAGGGTGAAGAAATTCACCTTTTTTTCTATTTTTTATAAAATTATAATTTCCTAGCAAAAATAATTAATTTATTGTTAAATCCCTAGAAAAGTTGTCTTATAGGTCTTATCTAATGTGAAGAAATTGTATTTCTCTATGATATTGGGAAATTTTAATTCTAAAGAATTCATTATTTGCTTAAAATGCTTATTATTTAAAGCATAAATCTCTATTTCTAAATCACTACCACCAATGGTTTTATCAAATTGAAAAATAAAAGGATTTGATTGACAAAATTTAAATATTTCATTATAACTATCAAAAGAATTCAAAGTAATATTTGCTTTATAATATTTATAACCTAATTTATCCCAATTAATTAAAGGCTTATAACCTTGAATAACTTTCTTCTTTTCTAATAATTTAATTCTATTTATTACAAACTGAGGGCTTTCATTAACTTCTTTTGCCAAATCAACAATTGATTTTCTAACATTGGGTGCCAATGCTTTTAATATTTTTAAATCTTTTTCATCATGTTTAATTTCTTGTTCTGAACCTAAAATCATTGTTTTAGGTACATCAACGTTATTGGACAATAAAAATGTACAAGTAAAATGATATACTGGAGAATACACACTTATATGATAATTATCAATATATTTCTTATAAATCATTAATTTTTCCCAAAATTTATGAAAATCAGTGGTGCTTTTAACAGTTACACCCACACCCAAATCCCAAATATTATTTAATGTTATTAAATGAGCAACTTCATTTATTTGAGAAAAATAAGATATTATTTCTTGACGTTTTTTATCATCACAATTTCTAAAATTAAAATAAATTCTATAGGTAGTATAGCCTAAAGTTGATGCATCAACTATTGGATAATATCCCAAAACATATTCTAATTGCTCTAATTTCTTTAATCTGTAGAGTGTTTTTTGTTTTGAGATTTTAATTTCCTTTGCTATTGTAGATAAAGGCAAACGAGCGTTTTTCTCCAAAGCATAGAGGAGTTTATAATCAAAACTATCTAATTCTTGCATATTATATCAATATCAAAAATAATATATAAATCTTTTGTTTTTGTATTAAAAAACTATAAAAAAGTAATATATAGTAAAAATAACCAAGAATAGGTATGAAAAACAAAATAAAATCATTTTATAATAAAAATTTTAAGGACTATGACCAACACATGCAAAGAACAGGGCATTATAAGGCCCAAAAAAAGATAGTAAACTCGATAAGGCCCTACATAAAAGAGCCTATTTTAGATTTGGCTTGTGGAACAGGATATTTAATATCTTTATTAGCAAATAATGACAAAAGAATATTTGGGAACGATTTCTCAAAAAATATGCCTACAAAACTATTAAAACAATCACCCAACATAAAAATCACCACAAATAATGCAGAAACACTTAGATCCTACAAAATTAAATTCAATACATTAATTTCCTGTAATTTATTTTATTACATTCAAAATTATAATAAAGCAGTAAAAAAATGGACAAAATTATTAACAAAAAACGGAAAAATAATTTTAATTGAAGAATACCCATTTATAAGTACACAAATGAACAATAGTAAGAAACTATCTAAAGAATTAAAAGAAATTATAAAACCAAAAACAATCAAAGAAATAAACCATATTATGCTAACAAATAAATTTAAAATGATTAAAAAATACAAATGCAAAATAGACAATAAACACGATCTATACGCATTAATATTTGTAAAATTTGGAGATGATTAAAATGAAATGTTTGATTTGGTATTGTAAAGAGCTTTATATGGGCAATGTACACCCTTCGGAAAGAATAAAGGAAGAATTGGACAAAAAAGAATTAGATATTAATGAAAATAATATAATAATGCCTTGGGTTACCATAGAAACAGAAAATGATTATAATTACTTTGAAGATTTTTTAGAAACAATAAACGAAATGAAAAATCATTTCAACAGTAATAAAATTGCATTGACACCCTTTGCACATTTGGCTAATTCGCAAGTTTCTTTTAAAACAGCATTTAGAATTATTTGTGATTTGGAAGAATTTCTAAAACAAAAAGGATTTACTGTTATTAAAGGACACTTTGGTTCTGCAAAAGATTTGCGATTTTATAGTCCCGCGGATACAAAACAAGTGGTATTTAGAAGTTATCCAAAACCAGAATTTTTAAAATGAAACTAATATAAATTGGTAATTCCTAATAGTATTATGCCTTATATCCCAAAACAAAAAACAGTTGATATCGAATTAATATCCTGGGCACATCATTTTACTTGGATAACACATCAAAAAATTTTAGAATATATTAGAACCATTCCAAGAGGATCTATTTTAATAATGGAAATTACTCCTGAACAACAATCTAGATTTGAACAATTCTTAGAAGATCCTGAAAATTATAATGTTGGCCATTTACAAGATGATAATTTTGAAAGAAATCAAAAGTTAATGAAACTATCTGGCTACGAATTATATTTGGAATGTTTAAAGAGAGATATTAAAGTAGTAAGAATTGAAGATTCTGTTTTAAGAAGAAAAATTACACAAATAAATGATAATGCAAAAAGTTGGGAAGATAATGAAGAAACTATGAAATATGTTTATGAACGGGATGAAATAATGGCCCGAAGAATTGCAGAAACAATAAAGCTATTTAAAAATAATAAATTTTATGTTTTAGCTGGAGGAAAACATATTCCAGGTATTTTATCCAGTTTAGAACAACAACAAATCCCAAACACCAAAATAAATATAACTGAAAATGAAGAATTAAAAAGAGTATATTTGAAAGAAAGAGAAATTGTAATCAACCAGGGAAGATTAACTGGGTTTAGAAATGATGCCCAAGCAAAATTAAAACAAGCCTACGCTAATTATAAAGCCACAAAAGAAAATAGATTAAGAAGAAGGTTAACAAAAAGACAAAGACTTGCATAGGGATTTATAAATTAATAATAATAAATATTTTATGCAAAACAAAAATAAATGTGGAATTCTTGTTTTAATTCCACACTCTAGTACTAAACGACCAAAAGAAATCAAAAAGAACCTATTACACCCAAATCATAAAAAAATGTTATTTGGAGATTCTGCAGAAACTGATAGAGGTACTGAGAAACTATACAATTTAAAACAAATAATTAATGTTAATCAAATTGTTTTTAAAATTGGTCAAATATATGTTAATGTTTTAAGACATCCAAATAAATTAGAGGAATCTATACCTACGCACATACGAGGAAAACCAATATATAAAATAGGAAAAGAAATTGATTTAAAACTAAGAAAAAAATTAATAAAAAAGTATCATTCTGATTTTTACAACCATATAAAAAAATTAAAGCCCAAACTAATCTTTAATGGCCATTCAACAATTACTGGGCACAGTAGTTTAAAAAATGAAAAGCTAATTTGGGACATATTTTTAGTAAAAAGTACAACAGAATATTTGGGAAAATATAAACCTCTTGAAGAAAAAATTACTAATTTTTATATAGATGAACTAAAGAAAAGATTACCAAATTTAAAAATATGTGTTTCAAATTTATATGTAAACAACTATGACCATATTTTTAGTATAACTAAAAGAAAGGTTCCCGTAATAACCCAGGAAACCAATGAAAACCTATATATTAAAAATAATAAAATTAATTTAAAAAAAGTAAAAATATTAAGAAAGGCATTTGCAGAATCTTTATTAGAAACTGCAAAACACTTTAAATTAATGTGATGTTTTTTCAATCATTTTTAATGTTATTTCTTTTGGTTTGTCTGCATTTTCTAATCCTTGAAATGTTATTTCTGGAAAATTAGATGCGCCTTGACCAGCTGTTTGAAAACCTAATCTTTTAACACCAAACATTTGGTCAACCAACGTTTGTAAAATATCAACATTGGTTATTTTGTAAAATGGAACAAACTTTTCTCTTTTAGTTAAAAATCCGCCAATAAAATGAACTCCTTTGTCTGTGATTTTATATTTATAGGTATTTAATTGTATTTTTAAAAATATCA
>CAIWXP010000105.1 GCA_903916665.1 Candidatus Iainarchaeum sp.
ATTATGAGCTTCTGCACTAAAGATGTGTGTAGCAGGTAATAATTCTACTTCTTTACTTTCAACCATAAATATCTATATAAACAAAAGCATAAATAACAAACTAGTTACAAAGAAATTAGTAAAGTTATGATTTATTGGTAACAATGAAAATAAATTAGCACCAAATGCCAAGAATATTGCAATATAATAGGGCATACCCAATACCATAAATAGTAAAGTACCAATAACACTACTTAAAATTAAAAATTCTAAAGTGGTGCCATAAATAACATATTGAGTTTTTGTTTTCCAAAGTATTAAAGCAGCTAAATTATTTGCCAATCCTATGTTCATTAATCCAACTATCAATGCCCATTCTACAGGAAAAACAATAAAATAATGTAGTGCCCAAATCACAACTAAAACACAAATAAAACCAATCAAAGAAACCGATGCTTCTCGTCCAGGAAAACTTTCTTCATATTCGTGTTCAGCTTGAAAAATAAATCTTACAACAGAAGAATTGCTCTTTTTAAAAAATTTATAGGCTAAAGTTGCAGCCACAACCAAAACTATCAAAAATCCCAGAGCCCAATAAAAACTAGTGTACATTAAAAATAGCATTAAAAGAAAACAAAAAACTAATTTAATCTCAAATCTCATAAACTCTTTATTTAAAGAGGATTTATACTTTAACGAATGCGAATAACTCATATTATCACTTTATTTATTAGGTTTTAATAGTTTATATAGTTTTCTCTTACTCCAAATCTTGATAAACTGTTCTTTCACTTATTTCGCCTTTTATATTTTCTAACATTAATTTTTTTATTTCTTCAGGCTTATTTGTTTTGCCTAAAACATAGCAGGCTTTAGTATAGGCAGTCTCAGAAAGCATATCTTCCAAAGGAATTATACCTAATTCTAATTCTTTTTTACCCTGGGTGTAAACATTCAAATTAGTTCTTCCAAAAATACATTGAGAGGTCATAAAAATTAAAGTCTTTCCTGCATTTTTCTTTGCCAATTCTAATAACTCATCGGATAGATGACCAAAGCCAGAACCTTCAATAACAACTGCTTTAAATGAGTTCAAAATATATTCAAATAGTTTTATATCATAGTTGGGATAAAATTTTATCAATGCAACTTCATTACTTAATTTAGTAAAGGCTTTGGTTTTTGCCCCAATCATACTAGGTAATGAATTATAAATTTCATTAAATACAATTTCATTCTTTTGAATGCTATGTGCTCTTGTATCCAAATGTACTAAAGCAACCGGAAAAACATTGATACTACGAAAAGCATCTCTTCTAGAACTATGTAACTTTCTTACTTTTGTTCCCAAGTGTATTGCAATTACTTTGTCATCACTTGAATGATGCATTGCAACAAAAACACCTGCTTTCTTTGTTTCTTTAATAAATGACAACGCACCCAATAAATTATAGGCACTATCATTGCTAGGTCTGTCAGAACTTCTCTGAGAACCTACAAAAATAACAGGAATGCTTAATTCTTCCAATAAAAATGATAAAGCACTTGCAGTATAGTGCATAAAATCAGTTCCAATTGTAATTATAACACCATTATAATTTTCTTTACTTAAACTTTCAACCTTTTTAGCAATTTCAATAAAATCATTTCTTGAAATATTTTCGCTCCATTTATTAAAAAAAGGAATACATTCAATATTTGCTAAACTTTTAACTTCTGGAATGGCATTAACTAAATCTTCTGCAGTAAACTGAAATGATACCCCTCCAGTTTTATAATCCACTCTTGATGCAATTGTTCCACCCAAAGTAATAATCCCAACTTTTGGTAAACCTTTAACTAAAACAATATTTGAATTAGATTTATCTTTTATTTTTTTTAAACTCTGTTCTTTCTCATCTAAAACTTTAATAGAATCAATATTATCTATTTTAACTGCAATATTATAACCTGACTTTAATTTTAAAACTAAAATATCTTTATTTTCATTGGGCAAAACAATACCTACAATATCACCATTAAAAACAGAACCCTTACCTTTCAATTCCACAGTTTTACCTAAATAATCATTACTAAGAATTGTTTTTACCAAACTCTCACCCAATATAAGTATAATTTTTTTAAATTCTTTAAATACTTTAAATTACTTAATATTTAATCCCTAATTATCTATATATTAAATAGTAAACTATTTATAATATTGGCTGTTTATATAGTATATGGTTAATCAACTAATTTCCAGAACATTAAAATATGAAAAACTAACTGAAAAAGCATTAAAGAAATCAAAAATTTGTGTTTCTAAGAATTCTGCACTTCAAGTAATTGCTAAAGACTTTATAGATATGGCTTCACGTTATTTGGCAGATGGAAAATACTATAAAACCAAAAGGGAATATGAAATTGCTTTGGCTAGTTTTGCCTATGCCCATGCCTGGTTAGATTGCTGCGCACGCCTAGGATTAACCGATGTAAAACAGGATAATAAGTTATTTACTTTGTATAAGTGATGTTATGTACAAGAATGTTATGTTAATTATTTTATGTATTTTTTTACTTTCTGGAGTTTTTTCTGTAATTCCTGAAGGAAGTATTAAGCTATTAGCGGTAACCCCTGATGGTATAGGGACGGATGCTAATTTAATTATAAATATAACCAAGGGCAATGGCCTAATCTGGTCGTCCATTGATGCTTTGGTTGGAACAAGCACACAAAATACAGAAAAAACAGCCGTTGAATTACTTCAGAAATATGGTACAGATTCAAACAATTACAATTATTTTTTTACAATTTCTAGCTCAGCCAGAGTAGTAGATGGGCCAAGCGCAGGAGTTCCTACAACTTTACTTTTAATTTATCTATTTAATGATAAAAAATTGCCTAGTTATGTTTCTGGAACAGGAACTATTTCCTCTTCTGGTTCCATTGGTAAAATTGGAGGCATATTAGAAAAAACAAAATATGCTGCAACAGTAGGAATAAGAATATTTTTTGTTCCAAAATCAGAATTAGATGTGGTAGTAAAAGAAGGCAATGAAGTTAAAAAGGTTAATTTGTCAACCTATGCCTTTGATACCTGGGGTATAAAAGTTGTTGGTGTTGATACAATTGATGAAATTTTAAAATATGATTTAAAAGATGTTAATAGTATAAAAATTTCAGAAAATAAAATTGAAGACATACCAGTCTATGATCCTCCCATAACAATATATAACTCAAATTTAGAACAATTTAGAAGTTACATTCAAACCTATCAAGACGAAATAAGTAAAAATATTACATTGGTTGAAAGTACATTGAAAGATGTAGATTTAAAAGATAATGATTTATTAACTGAATTATATACCACTTTAACCGATGCTAAACAGGATTATAAAGATGGAACAACAACCTATGAAAAAAATTATTTATATTCATCAGCAAATGATTTATTTAAAGCAAATGTTAACTTAGAGTTAATCTATGATATATCAACTAATTCAGATATTTTAAACAATCCTCAAAAATTAAATGATATGGTTGATGAATTAAAAAAACAATATGATTTTAAATTTGATAAAGTTCCTTGCAAAAACTACGAATGGTACATTGCTGGAGAAGAAAGATATCTTTGGGCAACTAAACAAATGGACGATGTATTAACAACACCTGGAATTGATATGTCAACAAATTTAACCAGATTATATTCCTATGAAGAAGCAAAGGAATGGTTAAAAATTGCAAAATTATTTAGTAGTTACTCAGAAATAGATAATTGTTATTTAGACCAAAAACCCTATAAAAATTCAGCTGCCCAAATGCTTTCTGAATTAAAAAAAGCAGAACCATTAATTGAAAAATATAATTTAGTTGAAAGTGATAAATGGGTAAATGGAGATAAAGATGCAAATAAAAACGAATGGTACTTTGCAAGTATATTTGAAAGTGCAACAGCATTGGCAATGTTAAATACTTATTTGGAATTAAAAGATGAAAACTATGATTCCACAAAAGAACTAACAAAAAATATAATTGCAGAATTAGACAATACTAAAACAGATTATATCTGGGTTAATTTATATTTACAACATGCAAAATATTACTATAATGAAGCTGAATTCTATGAAACAAAGGATAATAACGCAAGCGCTTTAGAATCCTATAAAAGTTCCTATCAATTAGCAATGTTTGCAAAGAATCTCTCACAGGTAGTAGATGATTTAGAAAAAAATAAGCAATCAATAACCTATATTGCTAATGATAACAATAGTGTTATAATTAACAAATTTGTTGGAGATTGGGACCTCTATAAAACAACTGCTTTTATTTTATTATTAATTGTTTTAATATTAGTAGTAATAATTATTTTGTTTTATAGTAGAGTAAGAAAAAATAATTTATCACAGTATGTTTATTCCATAGAATCAAAAACAACACAATTAAAAGGTTTTTTAATACAATTAGAAAAAGATTATAGACAAGGAAAAATATCTGACCAAAATTATAAAACCACTATGATTAACTATTCTAAAGAATTAGATTTCCTAGAAAATGAAAAAAAAGTAGTTCAAA
>CAIWXP010000106.1 GCA_903916665.1 Candidatus Iainarchaeum sp.
TCCCATTTAGTATAATCTTTTGCCTCTGGCGTTTTATTTTCTAATTGTCAAAAAATTTTCTTTTTTCTAAAAGAAAAGTTGTTGACGCTTTTGGTAAACTTGTGCTTGTAAGCTTTAGCTTCAAACACTTTGTAAAAGATTTTGTTCAACAGAACACAATCTTCTACACTAAGCTTTTCTAAAAAGCTTAATCTACATAGTATGAAGCATCTTTTGGTTGTGGTTCCATACCTTTTCTTGTTCTTATTTCAGTTACAACTCTTGACTGTAATTCTCTTGGTAACATTTCATAGCCTGCATATTCTGCAGTCCAAATTACTTTACCCTGAGTAACAGATCTTGAAGCCTGACTAAAACCAATTAATTCTTTTACAGGTGCAATACCAGTTATTGTTGTTTCTTCACCTTGGCTCTTTATGTTTTCTAATCTAGCTCTTCTATTTTGCAATTCCTTTGTCATAGCACCTAAATATTCACCAGGTATTGATAAATATAATTTTTGCTTTGGCTCGTAGATTACTGGAGCTGATTGTAACATTGCACAATACAATCCTCTGTTAATTGCAGGCAATACCTGTGCAGGACCTCTATGAATAGCATCCTCGTGTAAAGTTGCATCATCAATGTAAACAAACATACCCACAACTTTTTCTCCGGCCAAAGGACCTTTATCAGTTGTTTCGTTAAATGCCTGTACCAATAATTCTTTTACTTCTAATAATTGTATAATACCTCTTGTTCTGTTGATTAACATACAACCATTATTAAGTGCCCAAACACCCTTTGCTAAATCCCTTGACATTCCAATGCCAATTAGCTTTTGGATTTTTTCATCATCCTTACCATCTCTTATTTTTCCTGTGATTTTTGTATCCATTACTTTTTCGTAGAATTCAGGAGTCATAGGTTCAACAATTAATTTAAACTTGTTGTGTCTGTTTGGTGTTTTTGCTTCAATTATTGGAGATGTTTTTTGGATTGTTTCTTGGTAAACAACAATTGGAGGTGAAACAGTTATTTCAACACCATTATCATGTGATATTCTATATTGAACAATTTCTAAATGTAATTCTCCCATACCAGAAATTAATATTTCACCAGTTGTTTGATTTAAATCTGTTCTTACATTTGGATCTTCTTTAACTAATTGTTTTAATACTTCAATTAATTTTGGTAAGTCCTTTGGATTTTTTGGTTCAACAGACATTGTTATTACTGGTTCTGCCTTTGACATAAAACTTTCAAATTCTTTAATTGGTTCTTCTGCAATAGTTTCACCAGCATAGGTATCCTTTGCACCAATTATTGCTGCAATATTTCCAGCACTAATTTCATCAACCAATACTCTTTCTGGTCCCATGTACAAAGCAACTTGCTGTACTTTAATATATTTTTGTGAACTTGCTAAATAAACATCAGTTCCTTTTTTTATTGAACCAGAATAAATTCTTCCAGTTGCAACATCTCCTGCATGAATATCATGAATTAGTTTAGTAACCATCATAGCAACAGGACCTTTTTGATCACAGGCTAACATTGATTTACCATAGATGCCATCTAAATCTCCACCCCATATGTGTGGTATTCTATAGGCTTGTGCAGTTAATGGAGAAGGTAATTGTTTAATTACAACATCTAATAAAACTTTTGAAATTGGTGTTTTTTTAGATAATCCTTTTTGATCTCCTGCTTTACACATATCATAAACATCTTTGAATGTAATTCCTAATTCTTTTATTGAATCAAAACTCAATGCCCAATTATTATATCCTGAACCAAATGCAACACTACCGTCCTGTACACTTACGTTCCAACGTCCTTTAAATTCTTCAGGACAATATTTTGTAATAACTGTGTTAACTTCATTGATAACTTCAACAAATCTTTTTTGCATTTCATCTGGTGTTACTTTTAATTCATTTACTAATCTATCAACTTTATTCAAAAATAAAACAGGCTTAACATATTCTCTTAATGCTTGTCTAATTACTGTTTCAGTTTGTGGCATTACACCTTCAACAACATCAACAACAACAACAACACCATCAACGGCTCTCATTGCTCTAATAACATCTCCACCAAAATCTACGTGACCTGGTGTATCAATTAAATTAATTAAATATTTTTGTCCATTTGGATCATTATAAACTAAAGAAATATTTGATGCGTTAATTGTGATTCCTCTTTCTTGTTCTAATTCGTAGGAATCCATGAAACATTGTTTACCGGCTAATTCTTCAGATATTACACCTGATGATGCAATTAAATTATCTGATAGAGTTGTTTTACCATGATCAATGTGTGCAACAATACCTAAATTTCTAATGTTTTTTTGATTTGACATAAGCTCAACAGCTTGTTTTGCAACTTCTTCTTTCTTTGCCATAATGAATCACCTAAATAATATAAAATAAATTTATGAAAA
>CAIWXP010000107.1 GCA_903916665.1 Candidatus Iainarchaeum sp.
CTGAGATAATGAGGTACCTTTGTTTCATCCCCACATTTATAAAAATTGGCCCGAAACTGACTACCAGCCTCTAAACCAATAATATCGAGAGGAATGGCAACACTGAAAACAGAAGAGGTGCCGGATCAACAGGTGGAAAAGGGTTCACAGGAAAGTTTGGTCACAAGAGTAATTTATTCCGTCATTTAATTGGTACTGCAAGTCATAATAAACCAATAACATTTATTAATTCAATAACATTTAATGAAATTAATCAATATTTATATAATTTATCAAAAGATGGAAAAGTAAAAGAACCTTTTGTTTTGGATTTTAAAGAAAACAAAGAATTAAAGAAATATAAAAAAATTGTTTGTAAAGGAAAACTAGATTATAAAATAAATGTTAAGAATGTAGCATTAACAGAAAAAGCAAAATTAGAGGTCAAGGATAAAGGGGGATCAATAGAATGAGTTTTGCAAGTTTCATATCAAGTATCTCAAAGTTTATTCCAAGTGTGGAAGCACCAAAGGAAAAACCAGCTTTGGCCCAAAGATTAAAATACAGTTTTTTTGCAATAATTATTTTTTTTATATTGGGAAATATTTCTGTTTTTGGAATTACTGCTAGCGCAGCCTCTCAATTAGCTGTTTATCAAATGATTTTAGCCAGTAATATTGGAACAATAATAACAGTAGGTATTGGTCCAATAGTTGTAGCATCAATTATACTACAATTATTAGTGGGTACTAAAATATGGAATTTAAACTTTAGTAATACTGAAGATAGAGCATTATTTCAAAGTACTCAGAAAATATTGGCAATATTATTATCTTTTTTCGAAGCATTTGTTTATGTTAAAGTTGGATTTTTAACTCCTCAACCTGGAATGTTCTTTTGGGTATTATTACAAGTTGCTATAGGATCAATAATATTATTATATTTAGATGAAGTTGTTCAAAAATATGGTTTTGGTTCTGGAATAAGTTTATTTATTGCAGGAGGAGTTGCATCTTCAATATTTTGGAGAATTTTCTCACCAATTAGTACAGTGGGTTCTGGATTTAAATTATTGGCAACCGGTGCAGCTTTAGATTTTGGAACAGGTTCAGGATTAATATGGAGATTCTTTGTTGAATTGGGAAGTAGTTTTTATATTTCCATTGTGCAAAATTTATTTCCAATTATATTTGCATTGATAATATTTTTCATTGTTGTTTATTTTGAAGGAGTATATGTAAATATTCCAATAACCATGGGTAAATCTTCGCAATTAGGAAGATATCCTGTAAAGTTTTTCTATGTAAGCAATTTACCAGTTATATTGGCAGCAGCATTGTTTGCAAATATTGCTTTACTTTATGCAATTGTTGAAAAACAAGCAATACCAGTATTAACAACAGCATTATTTTATTTAAGTACCTATACAACAGCACCAAGTCAATTGGCAGAAAACCTTTTCCTACAAGGATTTTCAGGATTGTGGGGTACAATATTACAAGCATTAATATATTTGATATTATTATCAATAACCTGTGTATTCTTTGGAATAATGTGGGTTAAAATGGCTGGACAAGATTCCGAAGCAGTATCAAATCAATTGCAAAAATCTGGAATGTATTTGCCAGGATTTAGAAGAGATCCAAGAGTTATAAGAGGGGTATTGGATAGATATATTCCAACAATAACAATTATAGGATCAATTTTTGTTGCAATATTAGCGGGATTTGCAAATATAACTGGAGCAGTTGGAACTGGAATGGGAATATTGTTAACAGTGGATATTATTTATAGACTATATGAAGAAATAGTTAAAGAACAAGTAAGTACAGATTCAGGATTACTAAGTAAATTAGTAAATATGAAAAATTATTAGGTATTTTTATGGCCAGTTATAATTTTTGCGTAAAAACAAAGATTATAACAGATCTAAAAAAATGAAAAGGTATTTTTATGGAACAATTTGCAGCTTTAATTGTTGGAATAATTGCAGTATTTTATTCTGCATTTTTATTTTTATTCCAAAGATATATTGATAAAAAAAATGGTGCAAAAGAAAAGAATGTTCAAATGAAAGAAATACAAAATAAAATAACTGAAAATTATAAGACTAGAGATTTAAAAGATCCTGCAGTTATGGAAGAAAATAATAAATTGCAAAAAGAAATGATGTCAATTAGTATGAGTCTAATGAAAGGACAATTTAAAAGTATGATGTGGATTATGCTTTTAGGTTTATTGGTTTTATGGTCAGTAAATACATTTGCCTATGGGTCATTTCCTGTTGGTAGTTTTTGGGTTTTTTCACAGGTAATAACTTGGTTTATATTAATATCTTTAGTTGCAAATATTTTATATAAAATCATATTTACACTTTTAGAAAAGAAAAGCATGTTAGAATAAAATTATTGAAATGAAAAGTAAAAGAGGGATATTTTATGGTTGCACCAAGACAGAGAAATCAAAATAAAAAATTTGTTAAAGTTATAAAAGGTACAAAAGAAATTAGATATAGAGATTCTTCAAAAGGATCAGTTTGTGGTATTTGTCATAAAAAATTACAAGGGGTTCCAAAAGGGGATCTAAGAAAATTATCTAAAACAGAAAAACGTCCAAGTATTTTATTTGGTGGAGTTCTATGTAATACTTGTAGAGACTCAGTTTTTGATGATGCAATTATGCTAAAAGTTGGAATATTAAAAGAAACAGAAGTGTCTTTAAAGAAGAAGCACTATGTAGATCAAGCTTTAAGACAAATACATATATAAATAGGGTCTTAAATAATATATATATAGGTTATCAGTACGGATAACTTTGTTTGATTTTTTGGCTATCGTGCACTTTCCTCGGAAGGGCCAAACTATTGTTTTTGGGCAGTGATTAAATGATTGTTGTTATAGCAGCAGATATATCCTATAACTTAGAACCATTTGCAAAGAAATTAGCTTTGGGTTTGGGTGCAGTATATAGACAATTAGATGATGAATTCCTATTAAAGAATACGGGATTTTTTGAAGAACCAAAACAAGGTAAAATGGTTTTTACTGGACAAGTCATTGCATCAAAATTAAAAGTACAAAGTGTAAGAATATTTTTAAAAGAATCAAATGAAACAATTTACAATAGAATTGTATTGGAAAAGAAAATATCTGTTGAACAAGCAAAAATAAAACATTTGGAAATGTTAAAAGCAGAAAAAGAAAAAATGAATAGATTATATGGTATCGAATTAAATAATTTTGAACCCTATGATTTAATTATGAGAATTGATAATTTAGATCAAAAATCAGTAATGAGTATTTTAGAAAAATTTATTGCAAAACATCAATCAGAAAAATAAATTTAAAATATGTAAAAAATTAAATGAAAAAGAAAAATGATATTTAATAATTATATTGGTAAAGGGGATAATATGATTTTCGAAAAGGGAAGAGTTTGTATTGTTAGAAGAGGAAGAGATTTTGGAAAAGTAGTTTTATTATTAGAAACACCCAAAGTAAAAGAATTCGAAGTATTAGTTGAAGGCTTAAAAGTAAAAAAAAGTAAAA